>NZ_JAKFFD010000239.1:0-1936 GCF_036675385.1 Pseudarthrobacter sp.
CCTGGACGAAAACGTGGTCCAGTCCGACCAGCGGCCCACGGCCCAGGACAGCGCGGTCACGACCCCGGCCACGGCAGACGCCGTCATCCAGGCGCTCGAACGCGGGACCGACCTGAACCAGTCACTCGAAGCCACGGCGGCTGGTCTGGCCCCCGGCGGCGGCGTGGACGGCGGCAGCACCTTTGTGCAGTTGCTGCGCATTGCCGAGGGCGTGACCCCGCAAGCCTACGAGTATGGCTTTGTCCCGCCCGAGCTGCAGCCTGATATCGAGTCGATTCCCGAGCCGGTACCCGCCACGGTCAGCGTTGGCGTCACCGTGGGTGTGCAGGTCGGTGTAGGCGAGGGCGGCCCGGGCCTGATCACTGGCGACATGATCCAGGGCACGGTCTCGACGGCCAATGTGCTGGAGGGCTCCGGCGGCGGCGGCAGGGCGGTCACCTTCCTGATTACCCTGAACCAGGTTTCCACGACCGATGTGACGATCACCTACACCATCGTGCCCGGCACGGCGAGCAATCCGGAAGACTATTTCGACGGTGCACCCACCGGCACGGTGACCATCCCGGCGGGCTTCATCGGCTTTTTCGTCACCGAGAACATTGTGGGCGACACGCTGGTCGAAGCCAATGAGACCTTCACCATTGTCCTGAGCAATCCGATCGGGGCCACCCTGATCAACGACACGGCCACCGTGACCATCATTGACGATGACGTGAGCATCGCGGCCCAAGGTGGGCAAGGCGATGAATCGGATGGATTGGTGACCCTTACGCGTGATTTGGTGGCTGATTTTGGCCCTGGCGATACCGGTACGATTTCGCTGTCGGCGACGGGTGCGACCTGGAATGCAGGCAGCAACACGTTGACGGCTGACAACGGCACCTGGCAGGTAGTGGTCAATTCGGGCGGGACGTACACCTTCACGCAGTTGGCGGCATTCACCCATTCCGACCCTACCAATCCGGATGACCCGTTTGGTATCCAGATTACGGCCACGGCCACGGATAACATGGTGCCGGCGAACAGCAATACAACGACTTTCACCATCACGGTGGATGATGATGGGCCGACGGCCTTCTCGAACACCGACAGCGTGACCGAAGGCGGCGTGGTTCTTGGCAACGTGCTGACGGACGGCACGGACGACGTGTTCGGTGCCGACGGCGCGACGGCCGGCGGCGGGGTTGTGGGGGTGAAAGCGGGCAGCGACACCAGCACCCCGGCCAGCGGCGGGCTGGGCGGTGCCGGCATTGCCGGCAGCTACGGCACGCTGACGCTGAACGCGGACGGCAGCTACAGCTACGACGGCAGCCCGAACGTGGTGCCGCCGGAGGGCGCGACCGACACCTTTGTGTACACCATCAAGGATGGTGACGGCGATCTGTCGACCACGACGCTGACGATCACTCTGACCGACAGCGGTCTGCTGGCACCTGATGACAATGATGTTCTGGTCAACGAGAACGCGCTGGACACGACAGTCACGGGTGCGGACCTGGCGGCGGGCACGGTGACGGGCAGTCTGCCGGGCAGCGCGGCCGAGACCGATGCGACCAACCAGCTCAATGCGACGGGCGGGTTTGGGACGCTGACCTACGCGCTGGACAGCAGTGCCACGGGCACGTACGGCACGATCCAGATCAACAGCGACGGCAGCTATGTCTACACGCTGACCCAGCCGTTCGACACCAGCCCGGACAACGACAACAGCACCAACACCGAAGTAAACAAGGACTTCTTCACCTACAGGGTGACGGATGCCAACGGCAACACCACGACCGGCACCATCACGGTGAACATCATTGACGATGTGCCGGCGATCAACGTGGCCAAGGGCGCCGAGACGGGTGTGCTGCTGACCACGCAGGATGCGCAGACCATCGGCGTGCTGAACGACACGGATGTATCCACGGCGAACTTCAGTGGTGTGTTCACC
>NZ_JAKFFD010000036.1:0-1935 GCF_036675385.1 Pseudarthrobacter sp.
CTCTCGCAGGCATTCCCGGAGTTCCGCCCGGGCCGTCTCGGTCAGCGACATGGCATAGGCCGGAGCGGGACCCTGGCCGCCCAGGAAGGGTTGCCAGTAGTCATCGAAACTGGTGAATGGCGTTGGGATGTCGATGGGCGTCACGTCGATCGTCTCCAGGCCGGCGGGGCGAACAGGTCCGCGAGCGCATCAGGACGGCACAGCGGAACTCGCACGCCCTCATCCAGCTTCGAAGCGCCAGGGTCCAGGTAAGCTGCGGCATCCCAGAAATACCGCATCAGCTCCATCTTCCCGGCGTAGTCCCAGACGTAGGCCCCCAGGATGCCCTGGCTCGCGGTGACGCGGACCATCTCGGCGAGTGCGGCGGCAGGGTCGGGAACAAAGTTCAGGACGAGCCCCGACACCACCACATCCACGGAGGCTTCCTGCAAGGGTATGGCAGCCGCGCTGCCCGCGTAAAACGTGGCGCGGTCAGACAGCGTCTTCTTCGCGGTTTCCCGGAATCCCTCCGAAGGCTCCACTCCAGCCACGGAGGCAGGCGAACCATGCTCCACGATGGCGGCGCACAGCGCTCCCGTACCGCAACCCACGTCCAGCCAGCGCCGGCCCGGCGGAGCATTCAACCAGTTGACAAAGGCGGGCGCGATCCGCCGGCTCCAGCGGCCCACGTAGTACTCGTAGGGGTCACCGCGCTCCCAGGTATCAGACAGTGGTGTATTGCTCACGATGACAACTCCTTGGCCCAATTCGGCCCCTCACGGGACATGAATCACACACCCTGCAACGCGGGCACCGCAACATCCTGGGCCGCCCCGCATGACGCCTCGCCGGCACAGCCTTACCTCACGGCTTGACCGCTGCCGCGAGTACAGCCGGCATGGGCACCTCGAAATGGTCACCGCGTTTGAACGCGGCAAGGGTCTGTCTGATCATCGCCCGGATGGCCTCTCTGGCGCCCGGGCTTTGTGCGCGCAGCATTGCAGAGGCACGCACCGTGCCTTCAGACATGACCTCCAAAAGCACGTCGGGAGTGGCCATGCGCCATACCTGCGGCACCTGCCGAAACGATGGCGACACAAAGCCCGCGCCGCGCAATGCCTCGGTGCATGGCGCGGGCTCGCTGAACAGAAAGAAGTTGGGGCCGACCGGAAGACCGACGTCCATCGAGCCATGGGCGCGAACAGCGCCATACACGGCCCCCAGACCAACTGCGTGTTCGGGTGTGTCCCAAACGGTGAATGCCACCCGGCCGCCATGCTTCAATACCCGGAATGCCTCGCGCAGCGCGAGGTCAGGATGCGGAAGGTGACACATGCCGAAGGCGATGACGACAGCGTCGAAGCTGTCAGGCTCGAACGGAAGGGCTTGCGCATCGGCCTGCTCGAACCGGAGCCCCGGATATCGCTCACGGGCCATACGAACCTGCGCTACCGAAAAGTCGATGCCCACCGGATCAGCCCCGCGCCGGGCCGCGGCACCGGCCACGTAGCCCGCGCCGGTCGCCACATCCAGCACACGCGATCCCTTGCCCACGCCGGCGGCGTCCAGCAGGTCATCGACGGATTGGGTTGTGATGCCGGACATGTGCTCGTGATACCCGGCAACGACGCCGGGATCCTCCCACCCCGCCTGCTCGAATTCCTGGAATGATTGACCCGCGTTAGCCATTGAATCCTCCGTTGTCGAGTCTGCGCCATGGTGATCGGAGCGGCGAATTCCGCGTCCACCGCCCCCGCGGCAAAATCATAGGCCCGAAGCGGGTCAACGTCCATGTAACCCTGCATGACAGACGGGTTGGCCGGCGATAGTGGCCCGGCAGTCATGCGAACCGCTGTATAAACAATCCCATGAATGACCTGATCAAAGGCCGCCCATCGCCTTCAAGCCCACAGCGCCCCACCCACCTGCGCGCCCACACTTACCACGGCCTGGCGC
>NZ_JAKFFD010000064.1:0-10065 GCF_036675385.1 Pseudarthrobacter sp.
GGCCATGTACCTGCTCAACAACGACTGGGTCGAAGTGGAAGCAGGCGACTTCATGTGGCTGCGCGCCTTCTGCCCGCAGGCCTGCTACGCAGGTGGCCCGGGCGAGTTCCGGTACCTGCTCTACAAGGACATGAACCGCCAGATCAAACTGACCTAGGCCGCCGCTTACCGGCTGGCTCTTACCGGCTGGCTCTTACCGGCTGGCCGCCGAAATCGCTGGAACCATACCGGGTCGCTACAAATTTGCGACCCGGACATGGTTCCGGCGATTTCGCGTTAACGGCCAATTCCCACCCCGCGGAAAATAAATTCCCACGCAATGGGAACTTTGTGATGCCATCCGTGATGCCAGCCACTAACGTCGGTGTTATGCCTACAGATCCGAGCCATTCCGTGACACCGGAAGGCAACGCCTCGCGGTTCGTCGACATCCTGCTCGAATTCGCGCGGCACCGGACTCTGACTGCAGCCCAGATCAGCAAAACAACGGGCATCCCCGCCAGTGCCGTGTACCGGCACCTGGCACTGCTGGTGCAGTCCGGGCTGGTGGCGCAGACCAGGCGCCGCGGGCAGTACAGCGCCGGCCCGGAAACCCTGCGCCTCGCCGCCAACTTCCACCAGGAGGCCATGGTCAAGGGCCGCATCTCGGAGCAGCTACAGCTGCTCTCGGATGAAACCCAGGAGCTGGCCGCCTACCTGGTGGTCCGCGGTGCGGATGCCCTGTGCGTGGATGCCATCGAAGGCCCGCAGATGCTGCGCTGCAGCTACTCGCCGGGCAGCTCGCTCCCCCTGCTGAAGGGCGCCAGCGCCATGGCCCTGCTGGCACACCTGGACCCCCAGGAGCAGAGCAGGATCGTGGCCGGCCTCGGGCTTAGCTCCGAGGACGCAGACAACCTGAACCACGAGGTCCAGCTCGTCCAGGGCCGCGGCTTCGGCCTCAGCTACGGGGCGGTGGATGCGGGCGTCTGGGGCGTCAGTTTCCCCGTGTTCGACGACGGCGGCCGGCTTTTGGGTGCCGTCAGCACCATGGCTCCGGCGGACCGGGCGGTCCGGCGCGAAAAGCAACTCATAGCAAGCACCCGTAACGCCGCATTGGCGCTCGGACACGGAGAAGGATCCCGATGACCAACCCCACCACCCAGCACACGTGGACGGGCCGCGACGACGGCCCCGGCCCAGAGCACCGGCGCTGGCACCACGCAGTAAACACGGCCCAGGCCGGCACCACGGGAATCGCCATCCTTGGGTTCCGCAGCGATGAAGGCGTCCGCCGGAACAAAGGCCGGGTCGGCGCCGTCGACGGTCCCGCAAGCATCCGCTCCGCCCTGGCACCCATGGCGGCGCCGGCGGAACTCCTGGTCCACGACCTTGGCGACACCAGCGTTGTGGACGGAAACCTCGAGGACGGCCAGGAGCGCCTCGGTGCGGCCGTCCGCCAGGCCCTGGACGCGGGCCACCTGCCCGTCATCCTTGGCGGCGGCCACGAAACCGCCTTCGGCACGTACACGGGCCTCCGCGCCAGCCAGGTCACCGATGGACGCCGGATCGGCATCCTCAACCTGGACGCGCATTTCGATCTCCGAGCGGAGGCCATCCCGTCCTCGGGAACACCGTTCCGGCAAGTGGCCGAAGCGGAGCAAGCCTTGGGCCACGGGTTCAACTACACGGTGGTGGGCATCAGCCAGCCCGGCAACACCGAGGCCCTGTTCCAGACAGCCCGGGAGCTCGGCGTCACGTACCTCCTGGACGAGGAATGCACCGAGTCCAGGACCGAGCAGGTCCGGCAGTTCACGCAGGACTTCATCGACTCCGTGGACGTTGTCTACCTGACCATCGACCTCGACGTCCTCCCCGCGTACGTCGCCCCCGGTGTCAGCGCACCGGCGTCGTACGGCGTTCCGCTCTCCGTCGTCTTGGACGTATGCCGCCAGCTGGCCCGCTCCCCCAAGCTCGCCGTCGTCGACGTCGTCGAACTGAACCCCAGGTTCGACATCGACTCCCGCACGGCCCGCACGGCCGCACGCCTCATCCACACGATCGCCACAGAGCGATCCGGGCACCGGCATGCGTAGCCGCAAGCCCGCCTCCCCTCCCCAGAAACGAGCACACATGAAGAACCGATTCTCGCGATTCGGATGGGCTGCCACGACGGCCGCCCTCCTTGCCGCGTTGCTGGGGCTGGCCGCGCCAGCAGCCCAGGCCGAGACGACGCCGGCCACCCCGTCGGCCGGCAAGATGGCGGACCTGCGCTCCGGCAAGACCACCCTCAAGGTCGGCACTGACGCCTCTTTCCCGCCGTTCGAATTCACCGATGCCAACGGCACCAAGATCGGTTTCGACATCGATGTTGTGCGGGACCTCGCTGCCAAGGCGGGCATCAAGAACGTCGAGTTCGTGCAGATGCCGTTCGGCAACATCGTCCCGGCACTGCAGGCGAACCAGATCGATGTCGGCGCTTCGGCCATCTACATCAGCCCCGAGCGCGCCAAGGTGGTGGACTTCTCCGAGATCTACTACCCCGGCGGCCTGGGCATGTTCGTTTCCACGTCCAACGACACCGTCAAGTCGCTGGCCGACCTCGCCGGCAAGAAGGTTGCCGTGCAGGTGGGCACCAAATCCGTTGAGTGGCTCCGCCAGAACCAGCCCCAGGCCGAACTGGTGCAGGTCCAGACCAACGACCAGATGTTCTCCTCCGTCAAACTCGGCCAGGCCGACGCCGTGGTCACCGGGCAGCCCGGCGGCCGGTACTTCATCCACGAGCAGGGCGGCCTGAAGCAGGTCGGCGACCGCCTGACGAACGAGAACTACGGTTTCGCGTTCCAGAAGACCGACTCGGACATCCGCGAGGCGTTCAACACGGAGCTGAAGGGCATGCAGGACTCGGGCGATTTCACCAAGGCCTCCACCAAGTGGTTCGGCGACGAAACCAGCACCGCCACCGGTCCCGCCAAGGAACGCAGCATCTTCAACGTCGCCTCGATCACCAATTCCTGGGGCCCGCTCATGCAGGGCCTGGGGACCACCCTGCAGATCATCGCCCTTTCACTGGCCCTGAGCCTGCTGTTCGGCATGCTGGGCGGCTTCGCCAAACTCTCGCAAATCCGGCCCGTCCGCTGGATCGGCAAGGTGTACGTCTCCGTGGTCCGTGGAACGCCGTTCATCGTCCAGCTGTTCTTCATCTACTTCGGCCTGCCGCAGCTGGGCATCCAGCTCTCGCCGATGGTGGCCGGCATCCTGGCCCTGGGCCTCTACAGCGGCTCGTACGTCACGGAAATCGTCCGCGGCGCCATCCAGTCCGTGGATAAGGGCCAGATGGAAGCCGCCCGGTCCTGCGGCATGAGCTCCGCCTCCGCGCTGCGCCACGTGATCATCCCGCAGGCCTTCCTGCGCATGCTCCCGCCGCTCGGCAACGAGTTTGTGTCCCTGACCAAGAACTCCGCCCTGGTGTCCTTCGTGACCATCAGCGAACTGTTCCTGGTGGGCCAGACCATCATTTCCCGCACCTTCGATGCACTGACCGTGTACGTCTTCATCGGCCTGGTGTACTACGTCCTCACCAACATCATCGGCCTGGCCGCAAACGCAATCGAGAAGAAGATGGCGGTTTACATCTAATGGCACTCCTGGAAACGAAAGAGATCACCAAGTCCTACGGTGACCACCACGTCCTCAAGGGCATCGATTTCACCATCGAGCCGGGCGAAGTTGTCGCCGTCATCGGCCCCAGCGGCGGCGGCAAGTCCACGTTCCTGCGCTGCCTGAACCTCCTCGAGACTCCCACGTCCGGCCACGTGGTGTTTGACGGCGAGGACCTCCTCGCGCCAAAGGTGGACCTGGACCGCCTGCGTTCCCGCATGGGCATGGTGTTCCAGCAGTTCAACCTGTTCCCCAACATGACGGCCCTGAAAAACGTCATGCTTCCGCAGATGGATGTGCTGAAGCTCAGCAAAAAGGACGCGGAAGCGCGGGCCATGGAGCTGCTCGAAAAGGTCAACATGACCCACCGTGCCCACGTCTACCCGAACCGGCTCTCGGGCGGCCAGAAGCAGCGCATCGCCATCGCCCGCGCCGTGGCCATGAACCCCAAGGTGATGCTCTTCGACGAGCCCACCAGCGCCCTGGACCCCGAGGTGGTCCACGATGTCCTGGACGTCATGGCCGGCCTCGCCGCCGACGGCATGACCATGGTGGTGGTCACTCACGAAATGGGCTTTGCCCGCAAGGTGGCCGACCGCGTGGTGTTCATCGACGGCGGCAAGATCGCTGCCGACCTGCCCCCGGAAGAGTTCTTCTCCGAAGGCAACGACAACCTGCGCATCCGGTCGTTCCTCGAGAAGGTTCTGTAACCCGGGACATCCTCCGAACACTCCCACAAGCGGGGGGCGGTGGGCCACCGGATTTCTGGTGCCGCCGCCCCTCAGGTTTAGGCGCGTGACGTGTGCCTTTGTGGTCGTGCCTCACGGTCAGGGCTCAGTAGCCGTCCGCGGTTCAGGTTCAATTGCCCACGCGGCTTCATGCAGGAGACTGGCCAGCCGCCGCTGGAAACGGGCCAGTCTCCTGCGTGCGCGTCCGGCTTGTCGTGGTGCCACAACGGGTGCATCCGGCAAGGCGCTGCGGCTGTCGTTGTTTATGAGGTGGACGACTGCCCAAGCCATCATCAGCGAATTATCCATGGTTCTCTTCTTGTTCGGTGGGGCTCTGGCTCTCGGGTTTGCACTTCCACTGGTGCGGATTGGCTACATTTGGCTGTGCGGGGCGACGGCGGGATCCCCGCCGGTGCGGGCGCCGGACTCCAGTTCCGTGATTTCGGCTACCTCCGCTGGCGTCAGCGACACGGCGGCAGCGCCCAGGTTGCCGCTGCCAGATCGGCGCCCTGCCCCCACGGGCTGTACGCCTCCACCGCAATGCCCAGGGGGCGGTTCTTTGCCGCCAGCTCCTGCTGCTGGAACGCGGGGTGGATTTCGATCTGGTTGACGGCCGGGACAACGTCCGCCACCGCCAGGAGCGTGTCCAGGTGGTCAGCCAGGAAGTTCGAAACCCCGATGGCGCGGATCTGGTTGTTTTCGTACAGCTTTTCCATGTCCTTCCAGGCCTCCGTGAAGAGTCCCTGTGCGGGCACGAGCCAATGGATCAGGTAGAGGTCCAGGTACTCCGGTACGCCGCGGCAGTGTCGATGTGGCGGTAGCCGGCTTCGAGGGCGTCCTCGACGATGCGCTGCGTTTCTTCCGGCGGGACCTGGAATACGCCGAAGCCGAGTTGCGGGATCTGGACGCCGTTGTTGAGGGTCACTGTGGGGATGGTAATTTCCTGTGGCTGGGACATCATCAATTCTTCCGGTGGTTGTGTTGTTTGCTCGAACAGCCCTGCACGGGGCTGGCTATGATTCAACGCTAGAGGCACCGGCAGGCCATGTCAGCGGGTGTGCCATTCCCTCCTTTTCCTAGGACTGGCAGTCCTACCTTCGTCACTGGAAAGCGGGGACGCCGGCTTGGACAATGGAACACATGGGTCAGAGCGCGGAGTTTGGAAAGTTCCTGAAGGCAATGCGGTCGCGGCTGACGCCGGAGCAGGCCGGGATAGCCGCGACCACCGGTGGCAGGCGCGTCCCCGGGCTGCGACGCGAGGAAATCGCGCGCCTTGCGGACGTGAGCACCGACTACTACACCCGGCTCGAACAAGGCCGGAACATCCACCCGTCCCGGGCGGTGATGGATTCAGTGGCGCGGGCCCTGCGCCTGGATCCTGGCGAGCAGGCGCACATGTTCGACCTTCTGGAGAACTGCGCGAAGTCCCAGCATTCACCCATTCCGGAACAGGTTGTTCGGCCGGCTCTCCGCCAACTCCTGGACGCCGTGGGCAACGTTCCCGCCCTGGTCCTGGGCCGCCGCACAGATGTTCTGGCCGGCAACCGCCTGGCGTTCCTTCTGCTTGCGGAATTCCCGGCCATGCCGGCAGCGGAGCGGAACCTCACCCGCTGGATCTTCCTCGATCCGCGCTCCCACGATCTCTTCCGGGACTGGGAGACCGTGGCGGCCGAAGCCGTCGGGACCCTGCGCGCGGATATCGGCCGGCACCCCAACGACCCCCAGGCCAATCAACTCGTCGGCGAACTCGCAGTGCACAGCGAACGCTTCCGCCAATGGTGGGCCGGACACCGGCTGGCCACGGGGTCCGCAGGCAGTGTCCGGCTGCACCATCCCGTCGTCGGGGACCTGGAACTGAACTTTGAAGACCTGACGCTTCCCGACGATCCAGACCAGGTGCTGCGGGTGTATTCAGCGAAGCCGGACTCGCCGTCGGCCGATTCCCTGACCCTGCTCGGCAGCTTCGGCGCCGAAGTGCTGGCCGCCGCGGCAGCCCCTCGGGCCACGGAAGACACGGACGCGTCCGGCGCCAGCAAGGCGCCCTGACTTCCGGGAAGGACAGCGGGTCACATCCTGCGGTGGGCGTCTGTGACAAGACCTGCCACCGGCCCCCGTGGTAGTCGTCGTAGGTCCGCATCGGGCTCGCCGGTGCGGACCTACACGACCCGAAGGATGGAAATGCGCAGCGCCACAGTAATGACCAGGAAGTCTTTGATAGTTGGATCCGGGCTGGGGCTGCTGGCACTTGTCACCGGCTGCAGCAGGTCTGCCGCCGGGGCCGCGGCACCATCGCCGTCCGCCTCCGCAGCTCCACACGCCTGGTCCTACGACGGCGCCGAGGGCCCTGAACACTGGGGCACCCTGAGTTCCGACTTCGGCTCCTGCTCGTCCGGCACCGCCCAGTCCCCCATCGACGTCGGCGGCAGTTCGGGCCTTTCCCCCGCGCCGCTCGCCCTGGCCTATTCCGCCTCGGAAGGCGAGGTCACTGACAACGGCCACACCACCGAGCTGCACGCCCTCTCGGCCCAGGGCATCACGGTTGGCGGCAAGCAGTACGCCCTCAGGCAGATGCATTTCCACACCCCGTCCGAGCACACGCTGGACGGCGCCCGCTACGATGCGGAGTTCCACTTCGTCCACCAGGCCGACGACGGCGGGCTGGCCGTCGTCGGGATTCTCGCCACGGTGGGGGCTACCAATGCGGCGTGGGCGCCGTTCACGGACGGCGTGCCCGCCGCAGCCGGCGGGCAGAAGGTGGCGGCCGGCGTCGTGGACTTCCCGGCGCTGTTCCCGGCGTCGCTGGACCATTTCGCGTATGACGGCAGCCTGACCACTCCGCCCTGTTCGGAAGGCGTGCGCTGGCTGCTCCTCGAGACGCCCCTTGAGGTGGGAGCCGGACAGCTCGCCACACTGCGCGCGGCGCACGCGGGTAACAGCCGGCCGGTCCAGCCGCTCAACGGGAGGGACGTCGTCGCGGCGGACCAGTAGAACCTCAGACCGTGGCGGGGTCCGTGTTGGCGCCGCAGAGGATCACGGCCACGCGTTCGCCGTCGGCCGGGATGTAGGCGCCGGAGAGCAGGGCGGCGAAAGCGGTGGCCGCGCCGTGCTCCACGATGATGCGGTACTCCTCCCACAGCAGGGAGCGGGCGGCCACGATGTCCTCGTCGGAGACCAACACGGCGCGGACACCGGTACGGACGGCCACGTCGAAGCCGATCCGGCCGATCTGCCGGGCGCCCAGCGAGTCAGCGGCGATCCCGGAGACGGCCACGTCCACGGGGGTCCCGGCCGCGAGCGCGGCGTGCAGGGTGGGCGTTGAGTGGGACTCAACGCCCACCACTTTGGCCCGGCCTTCCACGGCGGCCGCGACGCCCGCCATGAGCCCGCCGCCACCCACGGCCACCACCACGGTGTCCACGTCGCCCAGCTGCTCCAGCAGCTCGGTTCCGATGGTGCCGGCGCCGGCTGCGATCTCAGGCTGGTCGTAAGCGTGGCAGTAGACCGCGCCCGTCTCGGCGGCGTAAGCCATCGCTGCGTCGTAGGCCTCGGAGTATTCGGCCCCGCGCTGGACCACGTTGGCGCCGATGTCCCAGAGCTTCTTGACCTTCACGGCCGGGGCAGTCTCGGGCACGAACACCGTGGCCGGGACCCCCACTTCCGTGGCCGCGTAGGCGTTGGCGAGCCCGGCGTTGCCGCCGGAGGCCACCACAATGCCGACGTCGTCCTTGAGTTCGCCGCGCTCCCGGCAGGCCAGGACCCGGTTGAACGCACCCCGCGCCTTGAAGGTGCCGGTGTGCTGCATGAACTCGCATTTGAGCCACACCTCGCCGGGGAATGGGCCTCGGTCAGCCGCCAGCACGGGCGTGACGCGGATCCTCCCCGCAATCCGGGCAGCGGCTTCGTCGACGTCGGTGCGTGTGATCATGGGGAAATCCTCGTTCCGGGGTGGGGCTGGGTACAACGTTCAGGCTATCGCCCGCGTGGTGTCGCCGTCGTTCCGTCCCAGTGGCTCGGCGCAAAAGCGTCCCAAAGAGGGAAATGGGCCGCTTGCGCGGGCCGGGTTCGCGGCATGCCGGATTACCGGCCCTGCTGCCGGTCGTGTTCCCGGGGCCGCTTGAATTTGTTAACCGATGAAGATGACGAGGTCTTCGCAGAAGTCGCGTCCTGCCGTGTCCGCTTGCCCGTGACTGGCCGTCTCGCCGAGGTCCCTAATGAACTCGTCGTCGGAGGGGTCAGCAGGTGTGCCGCCGTGATCCATGAGGATCGCGAACCTGAAGGTACCCGTGTCCATGAAGAGACGCGTACCGTCCGGGCCGTAGACCTTTTGGACGCCGGAGACAGCGATCTCGACGGTCAGGGTGCCATCGCCGTTGTCGGTGATTTTGTGGTCCCGTGCCTGGCCTGACTCCGTGATCGTGTAGGTGTGCTCGTTCAGGGTGTTTGTCCACACATCGGTTGAGCGGATCGGACCCCCTCCGTATGCGAGGCCGTCGCCGTGATGAACGAAGAGGAACATCCCCTCGGCATGCCTGTCGTGTCGCACGGGGAAGTCTACGATCCCGGCGCAAAATCCGGGGAATTCTTCCTGGGCAATGGCGCTGCTGGACTCCGTAAAGTGGTCGTGCTCGAGCGGCCGCGCCGTCAACGCAGGGGCAGCCGATGCGACCGAGATTCCGATCGCGGAGATCACCGCTCCCATGGTGGCGAGTACCTTGTGCTTCATTTTCATCCTCCTCGATTGGTGGCCCGCAGCAGCGAGCCAGAGATCATCTGTTCGTTGCTTGGGTGGGGATCGACGGAGAGCAGGCAACCACGGCCAGGGAATTCAGAAGCATCACGCACAAGACAATGAGTTTGAGATTCGGCTGTGATGCCGCTCCGCCACTTTTCACAAGGGGCACCTCCACACCAAGAATGTGTCCGGAGCCCAGATCAGCGGAGATTTCTGATGGGGAAAACGCTACTCTCAGGGCGCCGTTGGCACCAGAGTTCAACACAAGAGACACATTCCGAACGAAATATCCCTGCGGGCGCCGGTGTTGCCCCGGATATGACAACCATCGGAATCATCGGCGCAGGACACATTGGCAGCCAGGTTGCCCGCAAAGCGGTGGAACTCGGCTACGACGTGGTGATCAGCAATTCCCGCGGCCCCGAAACGCTGGCCGCACTCGTGGCGGAACTGGGACCCCGCGCCCGGGCCGCGACGCCGGCCGAAGCGGCAGCGGCGGGCGATTTCGCCGTCGTGACCATTCCCTTCAGGAGCCTCGGCAGCATCCCCGTGGAGCCGCTCGCGGGGAAGA
Organism: Pseudarthrobacter sp.; assembly: GCF_036675385.1. Classification (NCBI taxonomy): domain Bacteria; kingdom Bacillati; phylum Actinomycetota; class Actinomycetes; order Micrococcales; family Micrococcaceae; genus Pseudarthrobacter; species Pseudarthrobacter sp. The sequence continues at coordinate 9,668 of NZ_JAKFFD010000064.1, forward strand.
TCGTGATCGATACCGGCAACTACTACTGGAAGCGCGACGGCCGTGTTCCGGCCCTCGACGCCGGCGAAACCACGTCCTCCGCACTGGTCCAGAAACACCTGCCGACGTCCAAGGTGGCGAAGGGCTTCAACCACATCCGGTACAGCGAGATCACCACGGACGGCACGCCTCCCGGCACCCCTAACCGCCGTGCCCTGGCCACCGCGAGCGACTTCGCCGAGGCCAGCGAGCTCGTGACGAAGCTGTATGACGAGTTCGGCTTCGACACGGTGGACCTCGGCCCGCTCTCAGAGAGCTGGCGCGCGGAGCCGGGCCGTCCGGCGAATGTGGTGCGGCAGAACGCTGCTGAACTCAGCGAGACCCTGGCCAAGGCGCCGCGGACCGTCTGACGCTTGGCG
>NZ_JAKFFD010000039.1:0-39780 GCF_036675385.1 Pseudarthrobacter sp.
CTCCCGCAAGTACCTGCTGGCCAGCCTGGACCAGTCCCTGGAGCGCATGGGCCTGGATTACGTGGACATCTTCTACAGCCACCGCCCGGACCCGGAAACGCCGATGGAAGAGACCATGGGCGCGCTGGACTACGCAGTCCGCTCGGGCAAGGCGCTGTACGCGGGCATCTCGTCCTACACCCCGGAGCAGACCCTCGAAGCCGCGCGGATCCTGAAGGAACTGGGCACGCCGCTGCTGATCCACCAGCCGAGCTACTCCATGCTGAACCGCTGGACCGAGAACGGCAGCCCCAACCTCTACGAGGCCCTGGAGCAGGTGGGCGCCGGCTGCATCGCCTTCTCGCCGCTGGCCCAGGGAATGCTCACAGGCCGCTACCTCAACGGCGTGCCCGCGGATTCCCGGGCAGCGCAGCACAAGTCACTCGACGAAGCCATGATCACTCCCGAGAACCTGGACCGCGTCCGCGGGCTCCACCGGATCGCCGAGGGCCGGGGCCAGACCCTCGCGCAAATGGCGATCGCCTGGATCCTCCGCGAGCAGGGCAAGGGCTCCTCCGTGACATCCGCACTCGTCGGCGCTTCGAGCGTCCGGCAGCTGGAAGACACTCTGTCCGCCATCAACAACCTGGACTTCACCGCAGACGAGGTCAATGCCATCGACGAGTTCGCCGTCGAGTCGGACATCAACCTGTGGAAGCAGAAGTAACAACGTAACGCTTCAACTGACGGGGGCCGGGAACAATCCCGGCCCCCGCTTGGTTGGGTAAGATGAAAAGGCGCCGAATGGCGCACTGCCAGCGTGCCGCCGTCGTACTTTCCGGTACTGACCGTTCTGGCGGCTGAAGTTGTCTTCAAAGGAGCTCCGTGTCTGCAAATCCGATTCGTGTTGCCATCGTTGGTGTGGGTAACTGCGCCGCCTCGCTCGTCCAGGGCGTGCAGTATTACCGTGACGCCGATCCCCAGGCCACGATCCCGGGTCTGATGCACGTGGAGTTCGGCAAGTACCACGTCAACGATGTCCAGTTTGTTGCCGCTTTTGATGTTGACGGCAAGAAGGTGGGCGTGGACCTCGCCGACGCCATCCTGGCCAGCGAGAACAACACCATCAAGATCGCCGACGTGCCCCCCACCGGCGTGACCGTCCAGCGCGGCCACACCCTCGACGGGCTTGGCAAGTACTACCTCGAGACCATCGAACAGTCCGCCGAAGAGCCCGTTGACATTGTCGCTGCGCTCCGCGAATCCAAGGCCGACGTTATGGTCTGCTACCTCCCGGTTGGTTCCGAGGATGCAGCGCACTTCTACGCGCAGGCTGCCATCGACGCCGGCGTGGCGTTCGTCAACGCCCTCCCCGTGTTCATCGCCGGCACCAAGGAATGGGCCGACAAGTTCACCGCTGCCGGCGTCCCGATCGTGGGGGACGACATCAAGAGCCAGATCGGTGCCACCATCACGCACCGCGTTATGGCCAAGCTCTTCGAAGACCGCGGCGTCACCCTGGACCGCACGTACCAGCTGAACGTCGGCGGCAACATGGACTTCAAGAACATGCTGGAGCGCGACCGCCTCGAGTCCAAGAAGATCTCCAAGACCCAGGCCGTGACCTCCAACGTTGAAGCCGACATTGCACCGCGCAACGTCCACATCGGCCCGTCCGACTACGTCCAGTGGCTCGACGACCGCAAATGGGCCTTCGTCCGCCTCGAGGGCCGCAACTTCGGTGACGCCCCCGTGTCGCTGGAATACAAGCTCGAAGTCTGGGACTCACCCAACTCCGCCGGCGTGATCATCGACGCCATCCGCGCCGCCAAGATCGGCCTGGACCGCGGCATCGGCGGCCCGCTGCTCTCCGCCTCCAGCTACTTCATGAAGTCCCCGCCGGAGCAGTTCAACGACGACCTCGCCCGTGAAAAGGTCGAGGCCTTCATCCGCGGCGACCTCGAGCGCTAAACGCTCTCTCACCTTTGGTGGGTTTTTGCCGGACGCTCTCTCACTTCTTGGTGGGGGAGCGTCCGGCGTTTAAGACGCTCTCTCACGTTTTGGGGCGTTTATGACGGACGCTCTCTTACTACCTTGAGCGCGAAAAACCAGACACGACGGCGGGATCCACCCAGACGGACCGCAGTTCCCTCTTGATCATGCTGACGGCGCGTTCGAATCCGTCGGCCAGATCCTCCTTGCCGAAAAGGAGGACCGTCCAGCCGGCAGCCTCGAAGGCCTTGTCGCGTCGCCTATCGCTGAGCTGCTGCTTGGGCATGAGGTGATGGCCGCCGTCGTACTGGATGGCCACGCGCCGATGGCGGTATCCCAGATCCGCCGACGGCGACAGCGGGTCTGCCTCCCGCAGCGTGAGCTGAAGCTGGGGCTCGGGGACCCCGGCGTCGAGCATTGCCAGCCGGAGCAGGGTCTCCGGGCCGGAATCCGCTCCCACTCGCATGAGTTCCAGGGCATCGCGGGCGCGGACGATTCCCTGGAGGTTTTTGTGCCGATCCGTCAGAATGCGCAATTCCTCAACGGTGGTGAACGGTACGTCGCGGTCTTCAAACGCCAGCCGGGGCAGCCGGATCAACTCGTCACCGAGGCAGACGAGGTCCTTCAACGGCAGCATGCGGGCCATGTCCAGCCACGTACGCGACCGCGTGCTGATGCGGATTCCGTCAACCGATTCGACCTCGTCCTCAGCCGCCGTCACTGTATGCCCAATTACGCCTTTGCGGCGAACGCTCGGCAGGGACCGCGGTTTGCTCAGATGCAGTTCCGTGGTGTCGGAGAGCCACGGCGGAAGGCACGAGGCGCGAAGGCGTGCCGCGGTCACGTGCGATATCCAGGCACCCGGAGTGGCTGCCGAGAGCGCGCGGGCGGCAGCCTCAAGTTCGAAATCCCAATCTGCGGGACGGTACAGTCCGCGGCTGACATGCGCGACATCGGGCTGAAGGAGACGATTCCGAGGGACGCCTTCGGCGGTGGCGTCCGTGAGCGTGAACGGGCCGGATGCCAACGTGGCCGGAAGCGCAGTCTGCGTGTGCATACCGGCATTGTTCCTCAGAGTCGCCGGTGTCCGCAGAAGTTATCCACAGGTGAGAGAGCGTTGCCTGGAAAGGCCCCAAAGGTGCGAGAGGGTTCGTTGGAAGGCCACCAAATGTGAGAGAGCGTCCGGGGTGGGGGAGCGGGATAGGTCAGAAGAGGCCGACCGGGTTGCCGTGCGCGTCGACGTCCATGCGCATCGCAGCGGGCTCCTTGGGTAAGCCGGGCATGGTCATGACGGCACCGGTCAGGGCCACGATGAAGCCGGCGCCGGTCTTCGGAATGAGGTCGCGTACGTGGATGGTGAAGCCCTTGGGTGCGCCCAGCTGCGAGGCGTCGTCGGTGAACGAATACTGCGTCTTCGCCATGCACACGGGCATTCCGCCCCAGCCGTTCTTCTCAATGTCGGCCAGCCTTTTGAGTGCCGGCACCGAGAACTCCACGCCGTCGGCCCCGTAGATCTCCTGCACGATCGTCCGGATCTTGTCCTCCACAGACAGGGTCAGCGGATACAGGTGCCGGAAGTCCGACGGCGCCGCCACCGCGGCGGCCACCTTCGCCGCGAGTTCATCGCCGCCGTCGCCCCCTCCGCCCCGGCCCCAGACGTCGGCGACCGCGGCCTGTACCCCTTCCCGGACGCACCAGGCGAGCAGCCACTCCAGCTCTTCGGGCGTATCTGTGGCGAACTTGTTGATGGCCACCACCGGCGCGATGCCGAACTTCTCGACGTTGTGCACGTGCCGTTTCAGGTTCCCGACGCCGGCGGCCAGCGCCTCGACGTTCGGCTCCTTGAGCTGGTCCTTCGGGACGCCGCCGTGCATCTTGAGCGCCCGGACCGTCGCCACCACCACGACGGCGGACGGTGCCACGTCTGCGATGCGCGCCTTGATGTCCATGTACTTCTCAGCGCCGAGGTCCGCGCCGAAGCCGGCTTCCGTGACCACGATGTCGGCCAGCTGCTGCGCTGTCCGGGTGGCGATGAGGGAGTTGCAGCCGTGCGCGATGTTCGCGAACGGGCCGCCGTGGACCACGGCGGGCGTGCCGGCGATGGACTGGACAAGGTTGGGCTTGAGGGCATCCTTGAGCAGCATGGTCAGCGCGCCCTGGACACCCAGATCCGCCACCGTGACCGGCCGGCGGTCGTAGCTGTAGCCCACAGTGATGCGGCCCACGCGGTCGCGCAGATCGTCCAGGTCCGTGGCCAGGCAGAAGACGGCCATGATCTCGGAGGCCGCTGTGATGTCGAAACTGTCCTGGCGCGGCACGCCCTGCGCCGGTCCACCGAGGCCGATGATCACCTCGCGCAGCGAGCGGTCGTTCATGTCCAGGACGCGCTTGAACGTCATGCGCCGCGGATCGATGTTCAGCTCATTCCCCTGAAAAATGTGGTTGTCCACAAGGGCCATGAGCGCGTTGTTGGCCGAAGTGATCGCGTGGAAGTCACCGGTGAAATGCAGGTTGATCTCGTCCATGGGCAGGACCTGGGAATAGCCGCCGCCCGCCGCCCCGCCCTTCATGCCCAGGATGGGGCCCAAGGACGGTTCGCGCAGCGCGATCATGACCTTGTGGCCCGCCCGTGCCAGCGAATCGGCCAGACCCACCGTGGTGGTGGACTTTCCCTCGCCGGCCGGGGTGGGGGACATGGCCGAGACGAGGACCACTTTCCCTGCCGGCTCCCGAGCAGTCAGCAGTGCTGGATCAACCTTCGCCTTGTACCGCCCGTAGAGTTCCAGCGCGGCGGCGTTGATGCCCGCGGCAGCTGCAATCTCCTCGATGGGCCTCATCGTTGCCTGCCGTGCGATCTCGAGGTCGCTGAGGGTATTCCGTTCAGACATCTTTGTCCTTTGGTTGGGGCCGGGTACTGAAGGCGACGGCGGTTGCCCGCCGCTTACGGTGCCGGGACCGCAGGGGTCAGCCGGCTGGCCACCTGCTGTTCGACGGCGGCGTGGTAGGTCTCCAGCGTGATGGCGGCCGTGCGGTTCCACCCCAGGTTCTCCGCCCGAATGGCCGCGGCCCGCCCCATGTCGGCGCGGGTGTCCGGATCGTCGTACATGGCTTCGAGCGCGTCCGCCCAGTCCGTGGCGTGGTGCCCGTCCACCAGCAGTCCGGTCCGGCCATGGCAGATGGCGCGGGACAGCCCGCCCACCCGGGTGCCCACCACGGGGGTTCCGCAGGCTTGGGCCTCGATGGCCACCAGCCCGAACGATTCACTGTAGGAAGGCATCACCACAACATCCGCCGCACGGAACCAGGACGCCAGGTCAGCCGCGCTGACCGGGGGAAGGTGCGTGACGACGTCGTCCATTCCAGACTCAGCGATCAGGTGCCGGAGGTTGAAGTCCTTGTTGCCGCTGAGGGCACCCAGGATGGTGAGCCGGAGATCGATCTCGGGCCGCCGGGCCCGCAGCAATGCGGCGGCCTTGAGCAGTACCTGCGGGCCCTTCAGCCGCTGGATGCGGCCGGCGAAGACCAGGTGGAATGTCTCAGGCGAAACACCCCGTTCGGCCCGGGAACGCGCGCGGAAGGCGGGAGTGAAGGTGCTGAGGTCCACGCCCGGCGGTGCGACGTCGATCCGGTCGTAATCGGCACCGTAGTGGGACACCAGCTCTCCGGCTTCGGCGGTGGTGTTGGCGATCAGGCGGGCGGCGCCGTCGACGATCCGGTGCTCGCCCTCTTCGCGCCGCCGCGGCTCGGGCTGTTCGCCGGACTCCAGCAGGAGGTTTTTGACCTTGGCCATGGTGTGCATGGTGTGGACCAGCGGCACACCCCAGAGCTCCGAGAGCTCCAGGCCGGCGATCCCGGACACCCAATAGTGCGAATGGATGACGTCGTAGCGGCCGTGCGGCTGGCGCTGGCGGATCTGCTCGATCTCGGCCACCATGTGGTGCAGCAGCCCCGGCAGCTCTTCCTTGGGGATCTTCCGCGGCGGCCCCGCCAGCACGTTGTGGACGCACACGCCGGGGTCCGGATGTTCGACGGCGGCCTGGTTGGCTGACGTGGAGCGCGTGAAGATCTCCACCTCTACGCCGGTCTCGGCGAGCGCGGACGCTAGTTCCCGGATGTAGACGTTCATGCCGCCGGCGTCGCCGGAGCCTGGCTGCTCCATCGGGGAGGTGTGGAGGGAGAGTAACGCGACCCTGCGGATCAATGTCATGGCTTCTCCTTCCCACCGCTGGCGCGGCGTGGGCCCCGCTGTTGCCCACTCGGTAAAACACTACTCCAGCCGCTCCCGGGCGGCCTCCCGGCGCGTGACCGGCTGCTAACGTGGCGCGTGTGAACGCAGCCACAACACCGCACAGGTCCGCGGAATACTCGATCCGCCCCGCCACGGACGCCGACTGGCCCGGCATGTGGGCTGTCCTGGAGCCAGTGATCCGATCCGGCGAGACGTTCACCTGGGACCGGGACACCACGGAGGCCGACGCCCGGTCCCGCTGGTTCAAGGACGCCCCCGGGCAGGCTTTTGTGGCCGTGACGGCCGACGGCAGCGTGATCGGCACCGGCGAGCTGCACCCCAACCAGGGCGGCGGCGGCAGCCACGTGGCCAACGCCGGCTACATGGTCCACAGCGGCCACGCCGGCAAAGGCGTGGCACGGGCCCTCTGCGCCTACTCCCTGGAGGCGGCCCGGGACGCGGGTTTCCGGGCCATGCAGTTCAACGCCGTGGTGGAAAGCAACGTCCGCGCGGTGGCCGCCTGGCAGGGGATGGGCTTCGAAATCCTCGCCACCATTCACGAGGCGTTCAACCACCCGACGCTCGGATACGTGGGCCTGCACGTGATGTACCGGAAGCTCTAGCCGCGCCAAAGCTCCAGCAGCGAAGGGAACGCGTGCTCGTAGCCGGCCATGAGCTGTGCCCCCAGGGCGGGGGAATCCACCAGGGGATGCCGGCCGAAAGCGTCGACGGCGGCCGCCCGGTCTCCGTGCGTCGCTGCCCGGACGGTGAACCGCTCCACGTCCTTGACGCGCTGGAGGAGGGTGAGTTGCTCCGGTCCCGGGGCTGACTGCGGAAGCGGCACCGCGCCGTCGGGCGTTACGGTGCAGGGGACCTCGACGACGGCGTCCGCCGGCAGTCCCGGAATGGCCGGTTCCGGGGTGGTGCTTCCGGGGGCGGTCGCCCCGACAGGACCGGACGGAAGCGTGTTGGGCGTGTTGAGGATGAGCTGGGCGTCCCCGGCCCCCGCCAACGCGCGCATCACCGCCAGGGCGACGCGTTCGTAGCCGCCGCCGGCGAGGTCGTCCTCGTCGCGCTGCTCGCCGTGGGTCCGCGTCTCGGCGAGGTAGCCCTCCTCCCGTGAGCGCCGGGCCGCGTCCCACAGTGTGAAGGCGTCAGCCCGGGCTGAGGCGAGCCGCGGGTACAGCTCGGCCTGCTGGTGGTGGATTGATTCCCCGCGGGTCTCGGCCATGGAGCGCATGGCCGCGACGGCGCCGTCCCGCTGGTAGTAGTAATAGAGGTACTCGTTGGGCAGGGCGCCGAGGTCCTTGAGGAACGGCTGCGGGAAGAGCCTGCCTTCCTCGAAGGTGCCGAGGGCCGCCGGATCTGACAGCAGGCCGGGCAGCAGATCCTGGCCGCCGGACTCCAGCCGGTAGAGCCAGCCCAGGTGGTTCAGCCCGTAGTAGCCCACGCCGTCGAGCCTTCCATCCGGCAGCGGCAGCCCGGCCGCGCGGGCCGCCCGGTGCACCAGCCCGCCCGCGGAATCGCAGATCCCGATGACCCGCCGGCCAAGGACCGGCAGCAGGGCTTCGGTGACCATGCCGGCCGGGTTGGTGAAGTTGATCAGCCAGGCGTCCGGGCAGAACTCCTTCATCTTCCGCGCCAGATGCAGCATCTCGGGGATGGTGCGCAGCGCGTAGGAGATGCCGCCCGCGCCGGTGGTTTCCTGGCCGAGCAGGCCAAGGTCCTGGGCCACGCGTTCGTCCTGGATCCGGCCGGCCGTGCCGCCGGGGCGGATCGCCGCGAACACCAGGTCCGTACCCGCCAGGGCCTCCGGCAGGGACGTCGTGGTGTGGACGGCGGGGGCCTTGGCACCTGCGTACGGGCCGGAGGTGGGGCCGCCGGCAGCGCCGCCGTCGGACTCGGGCATGGCGCGCAGCACCGCCCTGATGGCGCTGAGGCGGGCGGGATCGACGTCGAACAGGACCAGTTCGCTGACCAGCCCCGCAAACGCGCCGGACGCCAGAGCCCGGTACACAAGCGGCACGCGGAATCCGCCGCCGCCGGCAATCATAAGCCGCATAGTCAGCAGTCTAGGGCGCCGCCGGGCGCGCCCCTACCGTGGGGGCGCGGCAGGGCGTAGTCTGCCGGACATGGACGCCATCCCGGACCGCCGCTTCGATCCGCTCTCAACCGTCCGCGCACCGTCCGACGGCGGGTTCGACCTGCTGCTGGCCGGCACGGTTTTCCAGGACATCATCTTCACCGGACTGCCGCACGCGCCCGAGCCGGGCACGGAAATCTGGAGCGAAGGCATGGGCAGCTGCCCCGGCGGCGTCGCGAACCAGGCCATCGCCGCGGCGAGGCTGGGACTGCGCACGGGACTCGCAGCCGCCTTCGGCGACGACGGCTACGGCGACTACAACTGGAAAATCCTGGCCGGGCAGGAACACGTGGACCTGAGCCTGTCGCGCCGCATTCCTGGGTGGCATTCCCCGGTCACCGTCTCGCTCAGCGTCCACAACGACCGTTCCCTGGTGACGCATGGGCACCCGGCCCCCGTGACGTCGTCGGAACTGATCGGTTCGCCGCCGCAGGCGCTCGCCGGCATTGCCGCGTTGGACGCTGAGATCGAGCCGTGGGCGGTGGCCGCGCACCAGGCGGGGGTCAAGCTGTTCGGGGATGTGGGCTGGGATCCCAGCGGGGAATGGGCTCCGGTGCGGCTGGAGAACCTGCAGTACTTCCATGCTTTCCTGCCCAACCAGCGTGAGGCCATGGCGTTCACGGGGAAGGACAATCCGTGGTCCGCGCTGTATGCGCTGGCGGACCGCGTGCCCGTGGCCGTGGTGACGCTCGGTGCGCAGGGTGCCATGGCCGTGGACTCGGAAACCGGGGAGGAAGAGTGGGTGCCGTCGTTGCCGGTGGCCGCCTACGATCCCACCGGGGCCGGCGATTGCTTTGACGCGGCCTTCATCGTGGGCAGCCTGGCCGGCTGGCCGCTGGGCAACCGGCTCCGCTTTGCCAACCTCTGCGCCTCCCTGGCCGTGCAGGAGGTGGGCGGATCGCTGGCGGCGCCTGGCTGGGGAGACATCGCCGACTGGTGGAAGCGGGCCAACTCCCGGCCGGAACGCCAGAGCAGCCAGTGGCTTCGCCGCTTCGGTTTCCTGGAAGACATCATCAGCGACGTCCCGCTGGCAGCGCAGCGCCGGGCCACCGCCACCATCGCGCACCTGTCCGACGCCTGACGCCGTAGCGCCCCGAACAGTGCGCCCGGAACGCGGCGCGATTATCCCGCCCCGAGCGCCCGCACTAGAATCACTAACGTGACTTATCCCGTAACAACCGGTGACTTCAGCGCGGCCTCAGGACCTGTTCCTCTGTACGAGCGGTCCGCCGTCATCGACCTGGACGCCATCCGCCACAACGTGCGGCGGCTGGCAGGCGCGGCCTCACCCGCGAAGGTCATGGCCGTGGTGAAGGCCGACGCCTACGGACACGGCGCGGTGCCGGTGGCCCGGGCCGCCCTCGAAGCCGGCGCATCCTGGCTGGGCGTCGCACATATCTCCGAGGCGCTGGCACTGCGGGCCGCGGGCATCGACGCCCCCCTGCTGGCCTGGCTGCACACGGCGGAAAGCAACTTCGCCGCAGCCGTGGCTGCCGGCGTCGACATCGGCTGCTCCGGATGGGAACTGGACCGGATTGTTGCCGCCGCGCGTGACCAGGAACGTCCCGCACGCATCCACCTGAAAGTGGACACGGGCCTGGGCCGGAACGGCGTAGCGCTCGATGCCTGGGACCAGCTGCTGGGCGAAGCCATGGAGTACCAGGACCAGGGCCTCCTGCGCGTGGTGGGCATCTTCTCCCACCTGTCCGTGGCAGATGAACCCGAACGGCCGGAAACCGACGAACAATTGGCGGCCTTCCGCGAGGTGCTGGCTGTGGCCGAGGACGCCGGTGTGGACGCTGAAGTCCGTCACCTGGCCAACACCCCCGCCACGCTGTCCCGCCCCGATACACACTTTGACCTGGTCCGCGTGGGCCTGGGCATCTACGGTCTCTCGCCCTTCGAAGGCCAGACGTCCGCCGAACTGGGCCTCAGGCCCGCGATGACGCTGCGCACCCTGGTGTCCCAATGCAAGCAGGTCCCCGACGGGCAAGGCGTCTCCTACGGCCTGCGCTACCGCACCAGCGGCCCCAGCACCCTGGCGCTGATCCCGCTGGGCTACGCCGACGGTGTGCCGCGCATTGCCACCGGCGGTCCCGTCCGGGTGGCCGGCCGGACCTACCCCGTGGTGGGCCGGATCGCCATGGACCAGATGGTCATCGACCTCGGCAACATCGGCCCCGCCGGCGCAGACCTCGTCGGCGCCGAGGCGGTGCTGTTCGGCAACGGGGACGACGGCGGTCCCACGGCGGACGACTGGGCGGTCGCCGCCGGCACCAACAACTACGAGATCGTGACCCGGATCAGTCCGCGGGTGCCGCGCCGGTTCATTAACGAAAGTCCCGCCGTCGGCCGTTCTGCCGTTGGCAATCCCGACGCCGGCACTCCCGACGCCGGGCAGGCAGCGCCGTGAGCGTGCTCCCGGCAGAGATGCCCGCCTGGGAGCAGACGCTGAGAGTCACGACGGCGGATGAGACGCACTCGCTCGGTGCCGCTTTAGGGGCGGAGCTGCAGGCCGGGGATCTGTTGGTGCTGACCGGCGAGCTGGGTGCCGGGAAGACCACCTTCACGCAGGGGCTCGGCGAAGGCCTGGGCGTGCGCGCGGGAATCATCTCGCCCACGTTTGTCCTGGTCCGCATCCATCCCAACCTGCCCGACGGCCCGCGGCCCGGTGGCCCGGACCTGGTGCACGTGGACGCGTACCGGCTGGGATCGGCGTCGGAAATTGACGATATTGACCTGGAAAACACGCTGGACTCGTCCGTGACCGTGGTGGAATGGGGGCGCGGCCGGGTGGAGCACCTGAGCGAGAGCCGGCTGGAAGTGGACCTGCACCGGGCGATCGGGCTGGACGCCATAGGCGCCGCGGAACCAATGCCCGGCCACACCGAAATCCTCGACTTCGACACCGAGGACTTTGACGAACCCCGCACCATCGTGCTGCGCGGGTTTGGTCCCCGCTGGAGCACCAAGCCTGTCCTCGGCGGCGTCTTCGAAGGGACACCCTGATGCTTATTCTCGCCATCGACACCTCCGCCGTGGCCAGTGCGGCACTCGTCTCGGACGACGCCCTCGAAGGCGTGGTGGCCAGCTTCTCCACCGAGGACACGCGCAGCCACGCCGAAGTGCTTGCACCCGGCATCGAGGACCTGCTGGCTTCTGCGGGCGTCACCGGCCAGGACATTGACGCGATCGTGACAGGCGTGGGCCCCGGCCCGTTCACCGGCCTGCGCTCGGGGATCGCAACCGCCCGGACACTGGCCTTCGTCTGGGACAAACCGCTGTACGGGCTGATGAGCCTGGACGCCGTGGCATTGGAAGTGGCTGAGTCCACCGACGCCGCGGCCGAATTCCTGGTGGTCACGGATGCCCGGCGCAAAGAGGTCTACTGGGCGCGGTACAGCCTCGCCGACGGCCAGTTGCCGCAGCTCGAGGACGGCCCGCACGTCAGCTTCGCGGCCGACCTGCCGGACCTCCCGGCCTACGGCGCCGGCGCCGGACTCTACAGTGACGTGCTGCGCGCAGACCCGGACTTCAGCAACGAACAGCCGGACGCCCTCTACCTCGGACAGTTCGCCTTGGCCCGGCTGGCAGCCGGCGGGCAGCTGCTCGACTCCACACCCCTGTACCTCCGGGAATCGGATGCCCAGGTCCCCGGCCCACGGAAGCGGGCCCTGTGAGCATGCCGACCAGCGCGGACGGAGTGGTGTTCCGGGACATGACCCTGGAGGACGTGCCCGCCGTGGACGCCCTCGAACAGCGGCTGTTCCCTGCGGACGCGTGGCCGCTGCACATGTTCCTGTCCGAACTGTCCCAGCCGGAAACGCGCCGTTACCTGGTGGCGGAAAGCGGCGGGGAGATAGTGGGCTACGCCGGCCTGATGTGCATCGAGCCCATCGCGGATGTCCAGACCATCGCCGTCGTGCCTGAATTCGAAGGCCGGGGCATCGGCTCTACGCTCCTGACCAGGCTGATCACGGAAGCCGGTCTCCGCGGGGCGGCGGACGTCCTCCTGGAGGTCCGCGCGGACAACCCCCGGGCGCAGCAGCTGTACGTGCGGTTCGGCTTCGAACAGATCCACGTCCGCCGCGGGTACTACCGCGACGGCGTTGACGCCCTCATCATGCGGCTGCAGCTGGCCCCCGAAGGCGCACCAGCCGATGCCGCACCAGCCCACACACCAGCCCCCGATCCCACAACAGAAGCAGGCAAGGCATGAACCGCTCGCAGCCCCTGGTGCTGGGCATCGAATCCTCCTGCGACGAAACCGGCGTCGGCATCGTCCGCGGCACCACGCTGCTCACCAACACTGTGTCCTCCTCGATGGACGAGCACGTCCGCTTCGGCGGCGTGATCCCCGAGATCGCCTCCCGCGCACACCTTGATGCGTTTGTGCCCACCCTGCGCCAGGCCCTGGCCGACGCCGATGTGACGCTGGAGGACGTGGACGCCATCGCCGTCACGTCCGGGCCGGGGCTCGCAGGAGCACTGATGGTGGGGGTCTGCGCCGCGAAGGCCCTCGCCGTGGCCACCGGAAAACCGCTGTATGCCATCAACCACCTGGTGGCGCACGTCGGCGTCGGGCTGCTGGATGGGAAGTCCGACGGCGGAGCTGCCGCCGGCCCTGGTGCCAGCGGCACCGCCGGCCGCACCGCCAGCCTTGCGGTAGGGCTCGGCCACGAAGGCCGTCTCCCCGAGAACCTGGGCGCCCTGCTGGTCTCCGGTGGGCATACCGAAATCCTGAAGATCAACAGCATCACCAGCGACGTCCAGCTCCTCGGCTCCACCATCGACGACGCCGCCGGTGAGGCATACGACAAGGTGGCCCGCATCCTGGGCCTTGGCTACCCGGGCGGCCCGGCCATCGACAGGCTGGCCCGCACCGGCAACGCCAAAGCCATCCGCTTCCCGCGCGGCCTCAGCCAGCCCAAGTACATGGGTACCGCCGAGGAGCCTGGAAAGCACCGCTACGACTGGTCCTTCAGCGGCCTGAAGACGGCAGTAGCGCGGTGCGTCGAGCAGTTCGAGGCCCGCGGCGAAGACGTGCCGGTGGCCGACATCGCCGCAGCTTTCCAGGAAGCAGTGGTGGATGTGATCACGTCCAAGGCCGTCCTGGCCTGCCGGGAGCATGGCATCAAGGACGTGTTGCTGGGCGGGGGCGTGGCGGCCAACTCCAGGCTGCGCGAACTCACCGGCCAGCGTTGTGCGTCCGCCGGAATCAGACTCCACGTGCCGCCGCTTGACCTGTGCACGGACAACGGCGCCATGGTGGCGGCCCTCGGTGCGCAGCTGGTGATGGCCGGGATCGGGCCCAGCGGCATCCGCTTCGCCCCGGATTCCTCGATGCCGGTCACCGAGGTTTCACTCCCCGCCTAACGCGACTGCCGAAAACCAACTTGCTCTACCAGTTGTGGTCCCCAAACCGCCGGTTTAGGGACCACAACTGATAGAGCAACGGGTGGGATTTAGCCCGTCGGCCCGTTCCGCATCTGCTTGACCAGGTCCAGCACCACGGCCTGCAGGTCGCCGCCGTGTTCGGCAGCGACGCGGCGCTGCCGCTGGTACCCGGCGCCGCGGCGGATGATCTTCTCGACGTCGGCCAGTTCGTCGGGGCAGCCGAGCTTCGCGGCCACCGGCTCAAGCCGGTTCAGGGTCTCCAGGAGGTGGTCGGTGACCAGCTGTTCGTTGCCGGCGGCGTCGAGGATGATGATGGCCTCCATGCCGTAGCGGGCGGCACGCCACTTGTTCTCCTGGATGTGCCACGGCGGCATGGTGGGGATGGTGCCGCCGTTGTCCAGGGTGGTGGAGAATTCATCCACCAGGCACTGGGTGAGCGCGGCAATCGCGCCCACCTCCTCCAGGGTGGCCAGGCCGTCGCAGATGCGCATTTCGATGGTGCCGAGGTTGGGAACGGGCCGGATGTCCCAGCGGATCTCGGAGAGGGTGTCGATCACACCGGTGGTGAACATGTCCTGGACGTAGGACTCGTATTCGTCCCAGGACCGGAACTGGAAGGGCAGGCCTGCCGTCGGCAGCTGCTGGAACATCAGGGCCCGGTGCGATGCGTAGCCGGTGTCCTCGCCGCCCCAGAACGGGCTCGACGCGGAGAGCGCCTGGAAATGCGGGAAGTAGTTGACCAGGCCGTCCAGCACGGGGAGTGCCTTTTCGCGCCGGTCCAGGCCCACGTGGACGTGCACGCCGTAGATGACCATCTGCCGGCCCCACCACTGGGTGCGGTCGATCAGCTTGGCATACCGGGCCTTGTCCGTCACGGGCTGCAGCTGCGGCGGGCTGAACGGGTGGCTGCCGGCGCAGAAAACCTCCACGCCCATGGGATCGGTGATTTCGCGCACCGCGGCCAGGGACCGGCTGAGGTCTTCCTTGGCTTCGGCGGCAGTCTCGCAGATGCCGGTGACCAGCTCCACGGTGTTGAGCAGGAGTTCCTGTTTGATGTGCGGGTGTTCGTCGTCTTCGTTGAGTTCGGGGTGCTTGGCAACCACGCCGCTCAGTACTTCGTTGGCCACTGATGCCAGTTCGCCGGTCTGGCCGTCCACCAGGGCCAGCTCCCATTCCACACCAAGAGTTGATTGCTTCGATGAAGCGAAATCAATCTTCATGCGTTCCCCTAACTGTTCAGATATCCCTGGGCACGCGCCGCATTCAAGTCTAATGCAGGGGTAGCATCGTCTTGATGGCCTTGTTCCTTTGGACCCGTGACAGTATTCACAAAACCACCCTCCTCATTGCGGCCGCTGCCGTGGCCGCACTGACTGCCTGCACGGCAGTTCCCGCCACCGCCCCCGAGACCTCCGGCCCTGCGCCCGCCTCAACCCCGGAATCAGAGCGGCCGACGACGGCACCTCCGTCCGCTTCTCCCTCACCTGACCTCGGGCGGCTGCCGCTGGGCTGGGGCCCCGAGCAGCGGGACCAGGATGTCGCCGCGGCCGCCGTGGCGGCGATGTCGGTCGAGGAGAAGGCCGGCCAGCTGCTGATGCCCGTGTACGCCGGCACGGACGCCGAAGCCCAGGCCGCCACCATTGAGCGTCTCCACCTGGCCGGGTCCATCATCATGGGCGACAACATTCCGCTCGACGCGCGCGGTCAGGCGGATCCGGCTGCCATGACTGCTGTCAACGCCCGGCTGGCCAAGGCCGCCAAGGCCGACGGCAGGCCCTGGCCCGGGCTCATCGGCGTGGACCAGGAGGGCGGGATCGTGGCGCGGCTGGGTGCGCCCCTGACCGAATGGCCAACGGCCCTGAGCTACGGGGCCGCCGGCAATGCGCCACTCGCCAAGGACGCCGGCCGCGCCCTGGCCGCGGAGATCGCGTCGCTGGGCTTCACCGTGGACTTCGCCCCCGATGCGGACGTGACCATCGGCCCGGCAGATCCCACCATCGGTGCCCGGTCAATGTCCGGCAACCCGGACGCAGCAGGAGCACTGGCGGTGGCGTTTTCCCAGGGCATGCAGGAGGCCGGCGTCCTGCCCGCCGTCAAGCATTTCCCCGGCCACGGCTCCGTCACCGTTGACTCGCACCAGGACCTCCCGGTGCAGCCCGCGGGCACCGCGGAACTCGAAGCCCGGGACTGGAAGCCGTTCCGGGCGGCCATCGCCGCCGGTATGCCCATGGTCATGACCGGGCACATCGCCGTACCGGCCCTGGAACCCGGCGTCCCGGCGTCGTTGTCCGGCCCCACCTATGCTGCGCTGCGCGGCATGGGCTTCAACGGTGTGGCGGTGACCGATGCCCTCAACATGGGCGCAGTCCAGCAGCAATACCCGGGCGGCACCGCAGCAACGGCGGCGCTCGCCGCGGGCGCGGACCTGCTCCTGATGCCCACGGACGTGGGGCAGGCCCACGCAGCCATCGTTAGCGCTGTCGCGGCCGGAACACTGCCGGCGGCCCGCCTGGACGAAGCAGCTGTCCGCGTTGCCACCATGATGACCTGGCGCGGCCGCGCCACGTCGCCGCCTGCCGGGTCGGCCCCCGCCAGCGCAGCCCCCGGCAGCGGCGCCGACATCTCGGCGCGGGTCTCCGCGGCCGCCGTCACGGTGCTGTCCGGACACTGCGGCGCGCCAATCGTTGAGGGAAGCATCCGGATTGCGGGCGGATCAGCGCAGGACCGGGCGCGGTTTGAGGCTGCCGCAGCGAAGGCAGGGCTCGGCACCGGGGCGGGCCCCCTGGTCAGCCTCATCGGTTACGCCGGTCGGCCGGTTGGGGGCGACATCGCCGTGGCACTGGATGCGCCGTGGCCGCTGCAGGATTCCACTGCCCCGGTGAAGATTGCGCTGTACGGCCGCACGCCTGGCGCTTTTGACGCCCTCGTTGCCGTGCTGGCAGGCAAGGCGACTGCCCCGGGGAAGCTGCCCGCCGCCGTCGGAAGCTATCCGGCAGGCACCGGCTGCCCGTAACTTGGCCCGCAACACATCGCCGAATCGGTCAACGGCGCTTTAATGGACAGGTGCCCATTCTGAATAAAGACATGACCCTGTGTATTTCGCTGTCGGCCCGGCCCAGCAACAACGGGACGCGGTTCCACAACCACCTCTACGACCAGCTGGACCTGAACTGGATCTACAAGGCCTTCGCCCCCACCGACCTGGCCCAGGCGATCGCCGGCGTTAGGGGCCTTGGAATCCGCGGCTGCGCTGTGTCCATGCCGTACAAGGAGGACGTGATGGCCCTCGTGGATGAGCTGGATCCTTCCGCCAAGGCCATCGATTCGGTCAACACGATCGTGAACACCGACGGGCATCTCAAGGCCTACAACACGGACTACACCGCGATCGAACAGCTGCTCAAAAGCAACGCCGTGCCCACGGACTACTCGGTGCTGGTCCAGGGCGCCGGCGGCATGGCCAAGGCCACCGTCGCGGCCCTGCGGGACGCCGGCTTCACGGACGTCACCGTCATCGCCCGGAACGAAGACACCGGCCGGGCGCTCGCAGAGCAGTACGGGTTCCAGTGGCGGGCAACGCTCGACGGCGGGACCGCGGACCTGATCATCAACGTCACCCCCATCGGTATGGCAGGCGGCCCGGAAGTGGACTCGCTGTCCTTCCCGGAAGATGCCATCGCGGCAGCCAAAGTGGTGTTCGACGTCGTGGCGCTCCCTGCGGATACGCCGCTGATCAAGGCGGCCCGCGCCGCCGGGAAACAGGTGATCACGGGCGCCGAGGTGGCCACCATCCAGGCGCTCGAGCAGTTTGTGCTCTACACCGGTGTCCGGCCCACCGACGAGCAGGTCCGGGCCGCCGAGGACTTCATGCGGGCCCAGTAAGGCCCGGTCTCAGGACCGTTCGCTGCCTTAGGCAGGCTCCACCGAGATGGCCACCCGGTCCTCCCCAATGCGGGTCAGGACCAGGGTGGCTGTTTTTTGTCCGGCCTTCTTCCCGGCCACCTTGCTTCCGGCGAACAGCTGCTTGCGCAGTTCCTCCGGGGTTACCGAGGTGCCGCGCTTTTTGATGTCCAGCACCGTGATGGCGTTCTCCTTCACCCAGGCCTTGAGCGCCTTGACGTTGTACGGCATCACTTCCAGGACCTTGTAGGCGCGGGCGAACGGCGTGTCCACCAGCTCCGGGGCGCAGATGTAGGCGATGTGCTCGTCCAGCAGGTGCCCGCCCAGTTGAAGCGCGACGTCGGCCACCAGGCCGGCGCGGATCACCGCGCCATCGGGCTCATAGAGGTAGCCCGCTGCCGGACCCACCGGCGCGGCGGGACCGCCGTCGAAATCTTCAGCGCTGGTCAGCTCGGCGGCACCCTGCGGGCCGAGCAGCAGCGCCGCGCGGCGGATTCCGGGCCGGCGCACGGAGTTGAACCACAGGGCCACCTCGGTGACGTCGCCGCCCACCGATACCCACTGCGCCTCGCAGCCGGCGGGAACTGACTCGTGCGGCATGCCGGGGCCCATTTTGACGCCAACGGCGCGCCCGGTGGCGGCGAGCGATTCCACAAAGGACAGCGGCGGCGAAAACGCCTCAGGATCCCAGATCCGTTTGGTGCCCGAGGTGGAGGTGACACGGCGTGCGGGATCCAGCCAGACGCCGTCGACCCCGTCCAACGGGACGGTGGTGGCGTCCGAGTGCACCACGGTGGCGTTGGGGAAGGGGATCAGGTTGACCGTGGCGCAGGCGGCCGTGGTTTCGTCCATTTCCACGGCCGTGACCGTGATGTCCATCGATGCCAGGGCCAGGGAGTCCGCGGCAAGGCCGCAGCCGAGGTCGGCCACGTGGCGGACACCGGCCTGCGCAAACCGCTCGGCATGCCGGGCGGCAACCGTGAGACGCGTGGCCTGTTCCAGCCCGGCCTGCGTGAAGAGCATGCTCCGGGCGAACTCGCCGAACTTCAGCTCGGCTTTAGTGCGAAGCCGGGACTGGGTGAGGACGGCCGAGACCAGTGCGGGGGAGTGCCCGGCCTTGCGGAGAGCCGCGTTGAGCTCAAAGGACTTGTCCTCGCGGTACGGGCCCAGGGACGCCAGGAGCTCCCAGCCTTCGCTCGTGAGCAGTGGGGCGATCTGGTCCTGCGGTGCTTGAGCCATGGGTTCAAGCCTAGTGGAGGTAGCCCGGCGGCCAGTTCCCGCTAGGGTTGAAGGCATGGAAGACAGCGCAGGCACCCAGCCGTCCGGACTACCCCAAGCAAGCAAGCCGGACCTGGTGAAGTTTGCCCGCCCCGCGCTGATTGCAGGATCCGCAGTGGCCGTGGTCTGCATCGCGCTGCTGGTAATCATCCTCTTCCTGGACACGTTCAACGCCACCGTCTACTCCGTGGGCGGCAAGAACATCCAGGACGCCACGGACGAGGCACAGGAAATCCGCGGACTCTATGCCGGGGCGCGCATAGGCGGCATCATCCTGCTGGTGGTCTCGCTGCTGGCTGCCGTGGGCGGCGCCGTGGTGCTGTACCTGCGGCGGGGCACCGTTGAGGAAGGGGACGACGGCGACGAGGACGTCGATCTCGAGGACCTCACCGGCCGGTAACAGCTGTTCGCCGGAGACATAATTCTGGCACTCGCCTTGACCGAGTGCTAACCAATACATAGAGTCATCATTAGCACTCTCCCTAGGAGGGTGCTAACACATGAAGAGCTGCCAGCCAGGCTGCTGCCGGCACCGCGACGACGGTTTGCCAGCCACGGCGAAGCAGCTCAACTGTCCATGAATTTGCTGACGTAGAAGGAGAGGTCCGAGTGTCGGTCTCTATTAAGCCTCTTGAGGATCGTATTGTTGTCCGCCCGCTCGAAGCCGAGCAGACCACGGCTTCCGGCCTGGTTATCCCGGACTCCGCACAGGAGAAGCCGCAGGAAGGCGAAGTTGTTGCAGTAGGCCCCGGCCGCTTTGACGACAACGGCAACCGCGTTCCGATCGATGTTGCCGTTGGCGACGTTGTTATCTACTCCAAGTACGGCGGAACTGAAGTCAAGACCGGTGGCACCGAGTACCTCGTGCTCTCCGCCCGCGACGTTCTGGCGATCGTCGTAAAGTAACTCTTTGGATCCCCGTGCTGCTGTTCCGTCCCTGACTGAACAACAGCGCGGGGTTCTGTCTTTGAAAGGACACAACCATGGCAAAGCAGCTTGCGTTTAACGACGCTGCACGCCGGTCGCTTGAAGCCGGCATCGATAAGCTCGCCAACACTGTCAAGGTGACGCTCGGCCCCCGCGGCCGCAACGTTGTCCTCGACAAAAAGTGGGGGGCACCCACCATCACCAATGACGGCGTCACCATCGCCCGCGAAATTGAGCTTGATGACCCGTATGAAAACCTTGGCGCGCAGCTGGCCAAGGAAGTAGCCACGAAGACCAACGATGTTGCCGGCGACGGCACCACCACGGCCACCGTGCTCGCCCAGGCCCTGGTCAAGGAAGGCCTGCGCAACGTTGCGGCTGGCGCCGCTCCGGGCCAGATCAAGCGTGGCATCGAGGTTTCGGTAGAAGCCATTGCAGCCCGCCTGCTCGAGAACGCACGCCCGGTTGAAGGCACGCAGGTTGCCAGCGTGGCAGCAATCTCGGCCCAGAGCGACGAAATCGGCGAGCTCCTCGCCGAGGCATTCGGCAAGGTCGGCAAGGATGGTGTGATCACCATCGAGGAGTCCTCCACCACGCAGACCGAGCTGGTCCTCACCGAAGGCATGCAGTTCGACAAGGGCTACCTGTCCCCGTACTTCGTGACCGACTCCGAACGCCAGGAAGCCGTCCTCGAAGACGCCCTTATCCTGATCAACCAGGGCAAGATCTCCTCCGTGCAGGACTTCCTGCCGCTGCTGGAGAAGGCGCTGGCGAGCTCCAAGCCGCTCTTCATCATTGCCGAAGACGTTGAGGGCGAGGCCCTGTCCACGCTGATCGTCAACCGCATCCGCGGCACGCTGAACGTTGTTGCCGTCAAGGCTCCGGGCTTCGGCGACCGCCGCAAGGCCATGCTGCAGGACATCGCCACCCTCACCGGTGCGCAGGTCATCTCCGCGGAACTGGGCCTCAGCCTGGATTCGGTTGGCCTTGAGGTGCTGGGTACCGCCCGCCGCATCACGGTCACCAAGGACAACACCACCATCGTTGACGGCGCCGGTTCCGCAGAAGACGTCGCAGCCCGGGTTTCCCAGCTGCGCGCCGAGCTGACCCGCACCGACTCCGACTGGGACCGCGAAAAGCTCCAGGAGCGCCTGGCCAAGCTGGCCGGCGGCATCGGTGTCATCAAGGTCGGCGCAGCCACCGAAGTTGAGCTGAAGGAAAAGAAGCACCGCATCGAAGATGCAGTGTCCTCCACCCGCGCCGCCCTCGAAGAGGGCATCGTGGCCGGTGGCGGTTCCGCGCTGATCCACGCACTGAAGGCCCTCGACGAGGACCCTGCAGTCAAGGCACTCGAAGGCGACGCCGCCGCTGCCGTGGGCATCGTCCGCCGCGCGCTGGTCCAGCCGCTTCGCTGGATCGCCCAGAACGCCGGATTCGACGGCTACGTTGTCACCGCCAAGGTTGCCGAGCTCGAAACCAACAACGGCTTCAACGCCAAGACGGGCGAGTACGAGGACCTGATCGCCGCCGGTGTCATCGACCCGGTCAAGGTCACCCGTGCAGCCCTGCGCAACGCGGCATCCATCGCTGCGCTGGTTCTCACCACCGAGACCCTCGTAGTGGAGAAGCCGGCAAACGAAGACGAGCACGCAGGCCACAGCCACTAGTCCCCACCGGGACGGGCCCAGCCGCAAGGAACCGGTCCAGCTTCGGCTGGGCCGGTTTTTTGTGCCACAAACCATTAGCGGCCAGGTTTTCCCGCCTACGCGTCCGGCGTCGGCGGGCGTGGCAGACTGATGCCATGCTGCTAGACGAGCTCGTGAAAACCACGGATGCCGTCGCGTCGACCCGCTCCCGACTCGCGAAGATCGACGCACTGGCCGATCTGCTGCGCCGGCTCGAGCCCGTGGACATCGCGGCGGCCGTCGGCCTGCTCATCGCCAGGCCGCGACAGGGCCGTGTTGGGATCGGCTGGCGCGGCATGACAGCAGCCATGGGGAAGCCGGCCGCCGAGCCGAGCCTGACTGTCGCCGACCTCGACGCTGCGTTGGATCGGCTGCTCGTCACCGCAGGCGCAGGATCAGCCGCGGAGCGCGCCGCGACCCTCCGGTTGCTCACGGCGGCAGCCACCGAGCGCGAGCAGGCTTTCATCGCCGGCGTGCTGCTCGGTGAACTGCGTACCGGTGCGCTTGAGGGGGTGCTGACGGATGCCGTTGCCCGCGCCGCCGATCGGCCCGTCGACGCCGTACGCCGCGCGGCGATGCTCTCCGGCGATCTCGGCGGGACCGCCCTGCTTGCGATCACGGGAACGGCGGCCGAGCTTGACGCTGTCGGCCTCGTCGTCGGCCGTCCCGTGCAGCCCATGCTCGCCGCGACCGCGGCCAGTGCCAGCGCGGCGCTGGAGGCCACGGGGGAGGCATCCGTGGAATACAAGCTCGACGGCGCGCGCATCCAGGTGCACCGCGTCGGCAACGATGTGCGCATCTACACCCGCACCCTGGCCGAGGTGACCCACCGGCTGCCCGAGGTGGTGCAAGTTGTGCGAGGGCTGCCGGTGCGCGATGTGATCCTCGACGGCGAGACCCTCGCCCTCGACGAGGACGGCGGGCCGAGACCGTTCCAGGAGACCATGTCGCGGTTCGGGGCGGATGCGGCGCGCGCTACCGTGCTGCATCCGTGGTTCTTCGACGTGCTGCACATCGACGGGCGCGACCTGCTCGACGAACCGCTGGCGACGCGCATCGGCGTGCTCGAGCGGATCGCCCCCGAGTACCGGATACCGGGGGAGATCACGGCGGATGCGGCCGTTGCTGAGCGGGTCTCGCGCGATGCGCTGGCCGCGGGCCATGAGGGTGTGGTGGTGAAGGCGGTCGGATCGGCCTACGCGGCCGGCCGGCGTGGTTCCAACTGGATCAAGGTAAAGCCGGTGCTCACCTACGACCTGGTGGTGCTCGCGTGCGAGTGGGGGTCAGGACGGCGGACCGGGTTCCTGTCGAACCTGCACCTGGGAGCCCTCGACCCGGCCGGCGAGTTCGGCGAACCCGGCGGCTACGTGATGGTGGGCAAGACTTTCAAAGGCATTACCGATGTGCTGCTGCGCTGGCAGACCGAGAGGTTCCAGGAGCTGGAGGTGCGGAGAACGGCGGGCACCGTCTGGGTCGAGCCCGTCACCGTTGTGGAGATCGCGATCGACGGCGTGCAGCAGTCCTCGCGCTATCCCGGCGGAATCGCCCTTCGGTTCGCACGCGTCAAGCGCTACCGCGACGACAAGACGGCGGCGGAGGCAGACACCATTCAGACGCTGCGCGCGCTGCTGCGTCCGTAGCCGGAGGACGAGGAATCCTTCCGGCCGGCCGCATTCGACGCGCCGGAGGTGACACCGGGATCAGGGCCGCGAGGCACCTGCCGCCCTCCCTGTTGTGCCGGGAATGCCGCGGGCGTACCGTGGCGCTTAATACGAACCCGTCCGGTGGTTGTCAGGGGCCAGGCAGGCCGGCCGCGGGCGGACTGGATCCGGAAGGAGGCCAGATGTCGGCTGGGACGGTCCTTGAGCTGGGCCGGTCAGCGTTCCGCGAGCAGCGCTGGACCGATGCCTACGAGAACTTCCGTAATGCTGACAAGCGCGACGGACTGGCGGCAACGGACTTGGAGCTGCTGGCGACCGCAGAAATCCTCGCGGGCAACACCACAGCCGGCCTCGATTCCCTGACCCGCGCCCACGAGGAATTCCTGGGGGCGGGCGATGTCGCGGGCGCTGCCCGGTGTGCCGCTTGGCTGGGCATGCAGCTGATGAACGTGGGGGAGGAGTCCCAGGCCGGCGGCTGGTTCGCCCGCGGCCAGAGGCTGGTCGAAGAACTCAGCGAGCCAAACGCAGTGCAAGGCCTCCTGCTCGTCCCGCTGGGCCTGGGCAAGCTCTACGGCGGTGACCCCGCAGGTGCCCTGCAGGTCTTCTCCCAGGTTGCGGACTTTGGCCAACGGTTCCAGGACAGGGACGTTGCCGCGCTGGGCCTCCTGGGCTCCGGCCAGGCGACGCTGATGCTGGGGCGTGCAGAAGAGGGCCTCAGGATGTTCGACGAGGTCATGGTGGCCGTGACGGCGGGCGAGCTGTCCCCCGTCCCGTCCGGAATTATCTATTGTGCTGTGATCGGCAACTGCCATCTGGTCTTTGACCTTCGGAGGGCGCTGGAATGGACCGCGGCTCTTGACCGCTACTGCCGCGACCAACCCAGCCTGGTGGCCTTCAGCGGCCAGTGCCAGTCCCACCGGGCCCAACTTTTCCGCCTTCACGGAGCGTGGACTGAAGCGCTTGAGGCGGCAGCAGCCGCCCAGGGACTGTCTACCAGGGGGGACCCGCAGGCGCTCTACGGAGGCTATTACGAACAGGGTGACATCCAGCGGCTCACCGGCAAGCTGGACGGCGCCGAGGCTTCCTACCGGCAGGCCGCCCGGAGCGGCTACGAGCCGCAACCGGGCCTTGCCCTCCTCGCCCTGGCCCGCGGAGACGTGCGCCAGGCGCAGCAGATGATCCGCCGGGCGGCAGGCGGTGCTGACGCGGCCACCCGCTGGAACCTGTTGCCCGCCGTGGTGGAAATCGAGCTTGCCGTGCCAGACCTGGACGCTGCACGTCGTGGCGCTGAGGGGCTCGCGGATTTTGCCCGGGAATCACCACGGCCCATGGTCCAGGCCGTTGCCTGCCAGGCGGACGGCGCAGTCCGCCTGGCCGCAGGTGACGCAGCGGGCGCGTCCGAGTCCCTGCGCCGGGCCTGGAGGCTGTGGCGGGAGCTTGGCGTTCCGTACGAAGCGGCACGCTGCCAGGCGCTGGCCGGCCGTGGCTGCCGTGCGCTGGGCGATGAGGCCTCCGCGCAGATGTACCTGGAGGCAGCCCACCATGCGTTCCTGGAACTTGGCGCGGCCCCGGCAGCAGCGTGGGCGGCGTCGCTGCTTCACGAAGGCATGGTGGAGCGCGAGGCCACGCGGGTCGCGGCGGAGCCCCTCACCCGGCGCGAGGGAGAAATCCTCCAGTTCGTGGCAACAGGCAAAAGCAACCGGGCCATCGCGGATGAGCTGTACCTGAGCGAAAAGACCGTGGCGCGGCATATCAGCAACATCTTCCTGAAACTGGGCCTGACGTCCCGGGCAGCCGCCACGAGCTACGCCTACGAACACGGGCTCGCAGGCTGACGGCCCACATAGGTCCGTTCTGACTACATAGAAATACGCAGCCGCGCCGTGACTGAAGTTGCATAATTCGGCCGACGCGGCCGGCAAGGGCACGGCCATAGCCTCAAAGCATGAACCTTCCAGTCCTTGCCGGCACACTTTCGACGGTGCTGTTCGCCGCCGGAATGCTGCCGATGCTGGTCAAGGCGGCTCGGACGAAGGACCTGGCTTCCTACAGCCTCGGGAACCTGTTGCTGACCAATGTTGCCAACGCCGTCCACTCCGTCTACGTCTTCAACCTCCCGGCCGGACCCATCTGGGCCCTGCACCTGGCCTACCTCCTGGCATCCGCGCTGATGCTGGCATGGTGGCTCCGGTACCGGGACGACGGACAGGACAGCCGGGCGGACCAGCCCCCGGAAGGCTCAGCCATCACCATCCCCTCGGATATCAAAGGAGAACAGCCATGAACAACAACGGTGTGACCGGAACGCTGGACACGCTGATCATCGGTGGCGGGCAAGCAGGTCTAGCCCTGGGCCACTACCTGAAAGAGCAGAACCGGACGTTCCTCATCCTGGACGCACATCCAAGAACCGGCGACGCCTGGCGCCAGCGTTGGGATTCGCTGCGGGTTTTTACGCCCGCAAAATACGACGGACTGCCGGGAATGCCGTTCCCGGCGGACCCGCTGTCCTTCCCGAGCAAGGATGACGTTGCCGGATACCTTGAGGGCTACGCCGCAAAGTTCGACCTGCCCGTCCTCAACAGTGTGCGGATCGAACACCTGTGGCGGGACGGGAACCGGTTTGTCGCCGCTTCCAACGGCCGGCGCTGGGAGGCGCACAACGTGGTGGTGGCCACCGGCTGCAGCCAAGCGCCGAAGATACCGGACTTCGCTGCGGAACTGGACCCCGCCGTCGTCCAGTTCCATTCCAGTGAATACCGCAATCTGGGGCAATTGCAGGAAGGCCCCGTCCTGGTAGTAGGGCTGGGGAACTCGGGAGCGGAAATTGGCCTTGAAGTGTCCCGGACGCATCCCACCATCGTGGCCGGCAAGCCCGGCGGTGAGATTCCCGTCAAGCACGGACGCGCGGCGGCCCGGTACTTCCTGCCCGTGGTGCGGTTCGTCGGACTCCACGTCCTTACCCTCAGCAACCCGATCGGCCGCAAAGCTGCACCGGCCTTCACAGCCCACGCGGCGCCCCTGATCAGGACAAAGTCCAAAGACCTGGCCGCCGCTGGCGTCAGGCGCGTGCCGCGGATTGCCGGGGTGGAGAACGGGCTGCCGGTGCTCGCGGACGGGACCCGGCTGGAGGTTTCAAACGTGATCTGGTGCACCGGGTTCCGGGATGACTTCGGCTGGATGGATCCGGTAATGCTCGACGGCGGCGCGTTGCCCAGGCAGCGGCGCGGTGTGGCACTTGATACCCCTGGGCTGTTCTTCCTGGGCCAGGAATTCATGTACGCGGCGGTGTCCGCGACTCTCCCCGGAGCAAGCCGCGATGCCCGCTACCTGGCCGGCAGGATCCCGGTGGTTTCGGCCCTCAGCGAATCTGTCCGCGCGGCCACCTGAGGTGCCGCCCGGGACAGGACGCTGATTGGCCATCGGCCGTGCGGCTCCGTAGGGTTGATGCTTTGCTTACCGCTTGGAGAGGTCCTCTGTGTCCAGTGCACCAGCCGAGGCTGCTCCGCGCACTGCGCTGGACGCAAAGACCGGCGAGCGGAAGCCTGCCCGGAAGCCGACCTTCCGTCCCGAAGTCCAAGGCCTCCGCGCGCTCGCCGTCCTGATGGTTGTGACCTACCATGTGTGGCTTGGCCGGGTGTCCGGCGGGGTGGATATCTTTCTCCTGATCTCGGCCTTCCTGCTGACGCTGTCCTTCGTCCGGAAGGTGGAGGCCGGCGCGTCCCTGAATCTCCTCCGCCACTGGCTGCACCTCTTCAAGCGGCTGTTGCCGGCCGCCGTCGTTGTCATCCTCGGGGTCCTGGCAGGCACCTGGCTGGTCCTCCCGCAGGGCCGGTGGCCCGTCATCCTGGACCAGGCCTGGGCGGCATTGCTGTACCGGCAGAACTGGCTGCTGGCGGATACCGCCGTGGATTACTACGCCCAGCAGCATGCCGCGGCGAGCCCCCTGCAGCACTTCTGGTCCCTGTCCATCCAAGGACAGGTCTTTATCCTGTGGCCTCTCGTCTTCGCCGCTTCCGCTGTTGTGTGGCGGCTCCTCCGGCACCGTTACAACGCCAGCTACCGCGCCGTGGTGGCAGCCGCGTTCGCCGGCGTCCTCGTTGCCTCGCTCGCGTTCTCGATTGACCAGACGGCCACAAACCAGGCCTACGCCTACTTCGACACCCGGACGCGGCTCTGGGAATTTGCGCTGGGCTCGCTGCTGGCCCTTGCCCTGCCGTACCTGAAACCCGGAAAACTCCTGCGTGTGGTGCTCGGCTGGGCCGGCCTGGTGGCCATGGTCTCCTGTGGTCTGCTGCTGACCGTGGACCGGGCGTTCCCCGGATTCGTGGCACTGTGGCCCACGCTGGCTGCCGCCGCGATCATTGTGGCCGGGCAGAGCGGGAGCCGGTTTGGTGTGGACCGCCTCCTGGGCTGGAAGCCGCTGGTTTCCCTGGGTGACAACTCCTACGCCCTCTATTTGTGGCACTGGCCCGTCCTGGTGCTGGCGCTGGCCGCTACCGGCGTTGAGGCCCCCACTCTCATCCAGGGCGCCGCGATCATCGCCGCCTCGGTGGTCCTGGCCGTCCTCACCACCCGCTTTGTGGAAAAGCCCCTCCGGGAATGGCGCTGGCCGCAGGTGCGCACCTGGCGCACCGCCGTCGTCGTGGTTGCCTGCTGCGCCCTGCTGGCCGGACCCGTGGCGGTCTTGCAGACGAGCCTCACCGCGGAGGAAGCCGCCACCGCCGCCCAGCCCCGCGAGCTGGCGCCGGGAGCGGCCCTGCTGACCCCGGGTAACGCCGGAACACCGGCACCGCAGGGCAGGATCATTCCTGGTCCCACCGCCCTGGACAACGACTGGGCCGGAATCCACCAGGCCTGTACGGGAGCGAATGCCACCGGGGACCCTGTCCTTGAAGGCTGCCGGCAGGCGCTCCCCGAAGGCGAACCCACCAAACGGATCGTTGTGCTGGGCGATTCCCATGCCCAGCAGTATCTGGCCGCCTTGGCACCCATCGCGGAAGCCCGCGGCTGGGAGCTGGTCACCCTGCTGATGCCGGCCTGCCGGTTCGGGGCCGAATCCGAGACCCGGACTGCCGAATGCAACGCCTACAACCGGGCCAGCGCAGCGTACGTGCTGGAGCACCGGCCGGATGCCGTCTTCACCGTGGCCACCCTGACCCATGAGGAAGCCCCGTTCGAGACCGATGTGCCGGCCTACCTCGAAGGCATCCAGCCCATCGCGGATGCCGGCATCGAGATCGTCGGCATCCGGGACAACCCGCGCTTCACCATCAGCATGCCCGAGTGCGTCCAGCGCCACAGGGCGGACGCCCCGGCCTGCAACCCGCCGCTGAACGAATCCCTGGTGGAGCCGTCACCGCTGGAGAGCTACCGCGGGAAGGTGGACGGGCTGCACCTGATGGACCTGAGCGACTTCATCTGCGCCGGCGGCATCTGCCCGGCCGTGGTAGGCAACGTCTACGTGTACAAGGACGACAACCACCTGAGCCGGACGTATGTGGAAAGCATGATTCCCATGTTTGAGGAGCGGCTGCTGTCGGCGACGGGCTGGAACTGACACGCGGCTTTCGGTTATTGGGTGCCGTTGCTCACAATGTGCTCGCGGAATAGGGGGATCGGCGTGGAGGTTCTAATATTTACTCAAAGCTTTCTGCGCGGTGACCGCGCATGAGGCACGCGAATGTACTAAGGCCCTGCACGGACCAGTCCCGTAATGACGGGCTGGTCATTAGCTGCAACCCCTACCCGTGAACCCGTAACCAAGGTAAGAGGCGCACTCATGACCCAGCCCGAGCACAATCCTTTCGGCTTCATCGGCCTGACCTACGACGACGTCCTGCTCCTTCCGGGCCACACGGACGTCATCCCGTCCGAGGCTGACACCTCATCGCGGATTTCCAAGCGGATCACCGTTCACACACCGCTGCTGTCCGCCGCCATGGACACGGTCACCGAATCCCGGATGGCGATTGCCATGGCACGCCAGGGCGGCCTGGGTGTCATCCACCGAAACCTGTCCATCCAGGACCAGGCGGACCAGGTGGACCGCGTAAAGCGCAGCGAATCCGGGATGATCACCAACCCGCTGACCATCGGCCCTGAGGCCACGCTCGCGGAACTCGATGAGATCTGCTCGCAGTACCGGGTCTCCGGCCTCCCCGTTGTGGACGAGGGCATGCGGCTCCTCGGTATTGTCACCAACCGCGACACCCGCTTTGTGCCCGAAGCCGACTTCCCGCTGCGGCTGGTCAGCGACGTAATGACCAAGATGCCGCTGATCACCGGGCATGTTGGCATCAGCCGTGAGGAAGCCTCCCACAAGCTGGCCACGAACAAGATCGAAAAGCTTCCGCTCGTTGACGAGCAGGGCCGGCTCAAGGGCCTTATCACCACCAAGGACTTCACCAAGGCCGAGCAGTACCCGCTCGCCACCAAGGATGACGAGGGCAGGCTCCGCGTAGGTGCAGCCATCGGCTTCTTCGGTGACGGCTGGGAGCGCGCCATGGCACTGGTGGACGCCGGCGTCGACGCACTGTTCGTTGACACGGCCAACGGCCACTCCCAGGGTGTGCTGGACATGATCCGCCGCCTGAAGTCCGATCCCGTAGCAGCGCACGTGGACATCATCGGCGGCCAGGCCGCCACCCGCGAAGGCGCCCAGGCACTGATCGACGCCGGTGCCGACGGCATCAAGGTGGGCGTCGGCCCCGGCTCCATCTGCACCACCCGCGTGGTGGCCGGCGTGGGCGTCCCGCAGATCACCGCCATTTACGAGTCCGCCAAGGCAGCCATCCCGGCCGGCGTGCCGTTGATCGCCGACGGCGGCCTGCAGTACTCGGGCGACATCGGCAAGGCGCTGGTCGCGGGCGCCGACACCGTCATGCTGGGTTCCCTCCTGGCCGGTTGCGATGAGTCCCCGGGCGAGCTCATCTTCGTCAACGGCAAGCAGTTCAAGAGCTACCGCGGCATGGGCTCGCTGGGCGCCATGCAGTCCCGCGGCAAGAACACGTCCTACTCCAAAGACCGTTACTTCCAGGCGGATGTCTCCGGTGATGACAAGCTCATCCCCGAGGGCATCGAAGGCCGCGTCGCCTACCGCGGCCCGCTCGCCTCGGTGGCGTACCAGCTGGTGGGCGGCCTCCGCCAGACCATGTTCTACACCGGTGCGCCCACCATTCCGGAGCTCAAGGTCCGCGGCAAGTTCGTCCGCATCACCCCGGCCGGCCTCAAGGAATCACACCCGCACGACATCCAGATGACCGTGGAGGCCCCGAACTACGGTTCGCGCTAGTCCCCGGCGTTGGAGCCATGTCCCAACCACGCCATCCCGCCGAACTGAACCCAAAAAAGGACCCTCAGCGGCGGTTGGCGCTGCGGCCCTACGCCCGGGCTGTGGCGCAGGTGCTGCGGGTCAGCTTCCGGGCTTCGCCGGCCGCCGTCGTCATGAAAGTAGTCGGTTCGCTCATTTCGGCGACGCTGCCTTTGGTGACCACGTACTTCGCAGCGCTGACCACCACGGCGCTGGCGGCCGCCTACGCCGGTGATTCCGCAGCAGGCCAACAGGCCATTGTGTACGTCATCATCACGGCTGCCCTCGGGCTATTCTGGGGCGGCTTCAGCAGCGTGGACCGCTACATCCAGCAGCTCATGAGCTTCAAGGTGGGCGCCATCGTGGGCGACCAGATGTACGAGCGCTTCCTGGCGCTGGAGTTCTGGCGCTATGACGATAAGCAAACCGTGGACCTCTACGACCGGGCCAAACGGTTTTCCGATTCCTATGCCCGCGTGCTGGACAGGATCGCGGCCATCTTCACCCAGTTGGTTTCCGTGATCCTGGCCGTGGGGGCCCTGCTGCTGGTCAGCTGGTGGATCGCCGTGATTGTCCTGGTGGCGATTGTGCCCAGCGTCTACCTCCAGTTCAAGCTCTCGCGCGAACAGATCGCCCACTGGAACACCCAGGTGGACTCCCGCCGGCAACGGCGGATGATCGAAACCAACCTGCTCCGCCCCCAGCACATCGCCGAAATGCGGCTCTACGGGATCGTGGGCTACCTGATGGACCTCCGCTCCCGGCTGCGGGATGCTGATGAGCGGCGCCGCCTGGACTTCCAGAAGCGCTACATCCCCAAGCAGCTCGCCGCCGACGCCCTGCAGTACGGCGCCGAGGTGATCTCCCTGATCTGGGTGGTGGGCCAGATCATCGCCCGCGCCCAGCCCGTTGGCCAGTTCCTCTATGTCCAGCAGATCGTCAGCCGCGCACTTTCCACAGCCAACAGCCTGGTGTCCTCCCTCAGCTCGATCGACGAGGATCTCGCCAACCTCAAGGACTACGAGCTGTTCATGGCAATGCCGGTGCATTCGGACCATTCACCGCCGCTGCTCCAGGCGCCCAAGACCGTGGAACTGCGGGACATCCGCTTCACCTACACGGGCGGCGACACCGAGGTGATCCGCGGCATCAGCATGACCATCCGCGAAGGCCAGCACATCGCCGTCGTAGGTGAGAACGGAGCGGGGAAATCCACGCTGATCCGGATCCTCGCCGGCCTCTACCGTCCGGATTCGGGGCAGGTAATGCTCGACGGCGTCGACCTCGCCGCCGTCGACGTTAAGTCCTGGCACCGCCACCTGGCCGTCCTGAGCCAGGAATTCCTCAAGTACGAATTCGCCACAGCTGCCGACAACATCCGCTTTGGCGACGTGGACCCGCCCCGTGACGACGAACGGATCCGCCAGGCAGCCAGCGACGCCGAAGCGCTGGAGTTCATCAACAAGCTGCCCAACGGCCTGGACAACTACGTCAGCAACTGGATGGAGGATCCGCGCGGCCGGAAGGGGAGCGGGCTCTCCGGCGGCCAGTGGCAGCGGCTCGCGATGGCCCGGAATTTCTACCGCAACGCCACCTTCATGGTCATGGACGAGCCGACGTCCGCTATCGACGCACTGGCCGAGCACCGGATCTTCACCCGGCTTTTCGCGGACCGCAGCAGCACCATCATTGCCATCAGCCACCGGCTTGCCACCATTGAGAAGGCCGACATTGTCTACATGCTCGAGGACGGGCGGATTGTGGAACAGGGCACCCACAAGGAACTGGTGGCGCTGCGGGGCCGCTACTTCAGGATGTTCGAATCCCAGCTGACGGTGGAGGAAGCCGAGGGCGTCTGACGGCGGCAGGGCCTAGGGTCACGCACTCCACGCAGGAACCGCCGGCCGCGCTGCAAGGCGTGGCCGGCGGTCCCGGATTCGTGCGGCCCCCAGGCTAAGAGGTGGTCACCGCTGTGTCGTCGAGGTAGAAGTACGTCCCCAGCGACGAGTCCTCAACACCCAGGAAGCGCAGGGTCACGCTCTTGCCCTTGTAGGCGGAGAGGTCCAGCTGCTTCTGCAGATAGCCGGCGGACTCGTTGAGGTTGGAGTAAGTGGCCAGCGTGGTGGTCACACCGTTGCTGACCGCCTGAACCCTCAGGGTGTCATAGGCCGCGCTGGATGTGGTCTCGTCCGACTGCACTTTCAGGTAGAAGGACAGCGACGCGGTGGCCACCGTGGACGGGACTGCAAACGCCTGGTCGAGCATGTAGGACGTTGCCTGGCCCCAGCCGTTGAGGCCGGCGAAGCCGGAACCGGTCCTGGCGTTCGTTCCGGTCTCGAACGTGTCGGCGTGGTCAGAGGTCCAGGAGGCTGCGCCCGATTCGAAGCCCGGGTTCAGCAGCAGGTTGCCGGACGGCGGGGGAGTGGCCCCGCCCAGTAGGCCCATGGTCTTGGTGGCGTCCGAGAGCCCTGTGCCGCAGCCCGTAGTGCAGCCGCCCGGCATTGCCCGGGTTCCCTGCTTGAGCGTGGACTCCACCTGGGCCGGCGTAAGCGTGGACGATTTGGACTTCATGAGTGCGGCCAGCCCGGCCACGTGCGGAGCTGCCATGGACGTTCCCTGGTAGCTGGCGTAGCCGGCGGATCCCGGTGTGGAGGTGCCGGTGTTGATAGTGGAGAGGATTCCGCCGCCTGCTACGCGGACGTCGCCGCCGGGTGCGGTCAGGTCAACCGTGGAGCCGTAGTTGGAGTAGTAGGAGAGGCTGCCGTTCGGGTTGCTGGCGGCCACGCTCACAACGCTGCTGCAGTTGGCCGGGCGGAATCCGGAAGCATCCTGGTTGCTGTTGCCGGCCGCCACCACCACGGTGGCCCCCCGCGAAACTGCGGAGTTGATGGCTGCCTGGTACGTGCTTCCGCAGGCACCGGACCCGCCCAGGCTCATGTTGATGACAGTGGCTGGATTGGCGTTGGCCGGGATGCCCGGGACGGTGCCGCCGGCCGACCAGATAATCGCATCTGCAATGTCGGACAGTGACCCGCCGCATTTGGCCAGGACGCGTACCGGAACCACTTTGGCGTTGGGTGCGACGCCCGCCACGCCGGTGGCATTGCCGGTCACGGCTGCAACGGTGCCGGCGACGTGCGTGCCGTGCCAAGAGCTGTTGCCGGCTGTCGCCTGGCCGCACTCGCCGGCGGCGTACCAGTCGCCCTGGTCCTGCGCATTCGCGTCCCGTCCGTTGCCGTCACGCGCTGCCGTGGCGTCGGAGACGAAGTCGTAGCCCGGCAGCACATTCGCGTCGAGGTCCGGATGGGCCGTGATTCCGGTGTCGATCACGGCCACCGTCACGCCGGTGCCGGTGGCAACGTCCCAAGCCCCGGGGACCCGCATGCCGTTGGTGCCCGTGAAATCCCACTGCTCGCCATAGCGTGGGTCGTTGGGCGTGAGAGCCACCGTCATACGGGCGTCAGGTTCCACGTAGTCGACCGATCCGGACGCCGCAATCTCGGCCATGAAGTCTTCGGCAGCCTGCCCGGACAGGGCCCTGTCCGCCTCGATCAGCGTTCCGCCCGTGGCCAGGGTGCGGAGTTCATGCACCTTCACGCCCTGTGACTTGGCTGCTTTGCCCCAGGCATTGGCGCGGCCGTTCGGGGTGGCGTTCGCGGTGGTCTCCTTGAATTCGACGATGAACTTCGTGTAGGCCTCTCCGGCGGCAACGTCGTGCACCGCAGTGCCTTGGACAGCGGCCGGCGCTGCTGCAGTGCCGTCACCGTCTTCGGGGGTGGCGAAGACCGGCGAACCGGTGAAGGCCAGGGTGCCGACTGCTGCGGCGAGTGACAGGGCCAGGATGCGGTGGCGCCTGATTGATGAACGTCCCATAGGGGCTTCTTTCTCGGAACGGGCACAGGTGTGGCCCGTATAAAGGGGAGTGATGGGTGGTCACGTGGTGGATCAGGTGGTAACCGAGAGTAAACATAAAGGTATTTTCAAAACTTGTAAATGGTTGACAAAACATGTCAATAAAGTGTTGACTATCAGTTTCAGGATGAGCCCAAGAGGAGGCGCCCCACCGCATCCCGCGTGGTCAAGTAAAGTGGTCACGTGACTTACGAGATCGAGATTGGCCGTGGCAAGCGTGGGCGTCGTGCCTACTCCCTGGATGACATTGCGATTGTCCCTAACCGTCGTACCCGCGACCCCAAGGACGTGTCGGTCTCCTGGCAGATCGATGCCTACAAGTTCGACATGCCCGTGATTGCAGCCCCGATGGATTCGGCCATGTCCCCTGAGACGGCCAT
Organism: Pseudarthrobacter sp.; assembly: GCF_036675385.1. NCBI lineage: Bacteria > Bacillati > Actinomycetota > Actinomycetes > Micrococcales > Micrococcaceae > Pseudarthrobacter > Pseudarthrobacter sp. The sequence continues at coordinate 34,795 of NZ_JAKFFD010000039.1, forward strand.
CGCCCTGGGCCGGCTGGGCGGGCTCGGCGTGCTGGACCTTGAGGGCCTCTGGACCCGCTACGAGGACCCGCAGCCCATCCTTGACGAGATCGGCGCCCTCGAAGACGAGGTCAACAGCCCTGCGGTAACCGGCCGTATGCAGGAGCTCTACCGCGCTCCCATCCAGCCGGAACTGATCACGTCCCGCCTGGCGGAGATCCGCGCCGCCGGCGTGACGGTTGCCGGCTCGCTGACCCCGCAGCGCACCCAGGAACACTACAAGACCGTGGTGGCCGCCGGCGTCGACATCTTTGTGATCCGCGGGACCACCGTGTCAGCCGAGCACGTGTCGAAAGACCACGAACCCCTGAACCTCAAGCAGTTCATCTACGAACTGGACGTCCCCGTGATTGTGGGCGGCGCGGCCGGCTACACGCCCGCCCTGCACCTGATGCGCACCGGAGCCGCCGGCGTCCTGGTCGGCTTCGGCGGCGGAGCCACCGCCACCACGCGGCGCGCCCTGGGGATCCACTCGCCCATGGCCTCCGCCATCTCCGACGTCGCGGCCGCCCGCCGTGACTACATGGATGAATCCGGCGGACGGTACGTCCATGTAATTGCCGACGGCGGCATGGGCACCTCGGGTGACATCGTCAAGGCAATTGCCATGGGCGCCGACGCCGTGATGCTGGGCAGCGCCCTCGCCCGGGCCGAAGAGGCACCCGGCAAGGGCTGGCACTGGGGCCAGGAGGCCCACCACCTCGAACTGCCCCGCGGAGACCGCGCCAACGTCGGCACCGTCGGACCGCTCGAAGAGGTGCTCTTCGGGCCCGGCCACCACACCAACGGCACATCCAACCTGATCGGCGCACTCCGCCGTTCGATGGCGACCACTGGCTATTCGGACCTGAAGGAATTCCAGCGCGTCGACGTCGTAGTTTCTCCGTACACGGGCAACTGACAGCCCCTTACTAACAGGCGGCCGACGACCCCTGACGGGATCCCTCCCGCTGAACCCGCCCTGCCCAACTGTGCGGCAAGGAAGTACTGTGGTTTTACCACCGGCAGCAGCGGCAAGGGAGGCGTTCCGTGAACACTGTTCCAAACGAAGGCGGGGTCCTGGGGCCTGCGGCCAGGGAAGCATCGATCGCCAGGCTCAGGGCCACCTCGGAACCCGGCAACGAACTGGACATCCTGATCGTCGGCGGCGGCATCGTGGGCGCCGGTGCGGCGCTGGATGCCGTGACCCGCGGCCTCACCGTGGGGATCGTGGAGGCCAGCGACTGGGCAGCCGGCACGTCGTCACGGTCATCCAAGCTGATCCACGGAGGCCTGCGCTATCTGGAGATGCTGGATTTTGGGCTGGTTAAGGAAGCGCTGCACGAACGTGGCCTGATTCTTTCGGTCCTGGCCCCGCACCTGGCCCGGCCGGTGCCGTTCCTGTATCCGCTGACCAAACCGTTCTTCGAACGGCCCTATGTGGGGGCCGGGATCGCCCTGTATGACGCCATGTCCATTACGGGCGGGCACAGCCGCGGTGTGCCGTTCCACAAACACCTCACCAGGCGGGGCACCCTCAGGGCCGCCCCCAGCCTGAAAAAAGACGCCTTTGTGGGCTCCATCCGCTACTACGACGGCCAGGTGGATGACGCCAAGTACGTGGCAAACCTCGTCCGGACGGCGGTGCACTACGGCGCCCATGCGGTGAACCAGATGGCGGTGGTGGACTTCCTGCGTGAAGGTGAGCGCGTGGTGGGGGCCAAAGTGGTCAACCACGAAGACGGTTCGAAATTCAACATCAAAGCCAAGCAGGTCATCAACGCCACCGGCGTGTGGACCGATGAAACCCAGGCCATGGTCACCGACCGCGGGCAGCTGAAGGTCCGGGCGTCCAAGGGGATCCACTTGGTGGTGCCCCGCGACCGGTTCCAGTCCACGGTGGGTCTGATCCTGCGTACGGAAAAGTCCGTGCTCTTCGTCATTCCGTGGGGCCGGCACTGGATCATCGGCACCACAGACACCGACTGGAACCTCGACAAGGCCCATCCGGCGGCCTCCAGCAAGGACATCGACTACATCCTCGAGCACGTCAATCGGGTCCTGAAACGCCCGCTGACCAGGGAGGATGTTGAAGGCGTCTACGCCGGACTGCGTCCGCTCCTGGCAGGGGAGAACGATTCCACGGCGAAACTGTCCCGTGAACACATCGTGGCCCACCCCGTACCGGGCCTGGTGGTGGTGGCCGGCGGCAAATGGACCACCTACCGGGTTATGGCCAAGGATGCCGTGGACGAGGCCACCCGCACCATGGATGAGCGGGTCCCGGCGAGCTGCACCGAAACCATTCCGCTGCTGGGCGCCAGCGGCTTCAAGGCGGCCTGGAACCGCCGAAGCCGGACCGCTGAAGAGTCCGGCGTGCACGTGGCCCGGGTAGAGCACCTGCTCAACCGTTACGGGTCCATGACTCCGGAGGTGCTGGACATCATCGCCCGGAATCCTGAATTGGCGGAGCCGTTGCCCGGTGCTGACGACTACCTGCAGGCCGAAGCCGTCTACGCCGCAACCCACGAGGGCGCCCGGCATGTCCATGACGTCCTGACCCGGCGGACCCGCATCTCCATCGAGGCCTGGGACCGTGGCGTGTCGGCGGTGCCGGTTGTCGCTAAACTGATGGGCGAAGTCCTTGGCTGGAGCGATGTACAGCGTGAAAGCGAAATAAAGCACTACATAGCACGCGTTGAAGCTGAACGGCTGAGCCAGCAGCAGCCGGACGACGAATCCGCCGACGCCGCACGGCTGGGCGTGGAGGACATCGTCCCTTTGCGCTGAGGCGGCACCGCACACCAGCAATTCTCCTGACTGAAGGGACACGCCTTGGCGGAACCACTTGACCGGTACGATGCCGATCTCACCACCTCCGACTTGGTGATTCTGGAGTTGGAGGCAACGGACAAGTCGGACGCCGCGGCGCAACTGGCAGAACGCCTCTTCGCCGCCGGGCGGGTCACAGACCTCCCGCGGTTCCTGGAACACGTCAACGCCCGCGAACACCAGCTCGCCACCGGCCTGCCGGGCGGGATCGGCCTCCCGCACGCCCGCAGCGAATTCGTCTCGCGGACCTCCATCGCCGTGGGCATCACCAAGTACGGCCACTCCCTGGACTTCGGTGCCGCCGACGGTCCGGCCACGGTTATTCTGCTGATCGCCACTCCTGCAAGCTCGTTTTCCGATCACCTGGAAGTCCTGGCTACCCTTGCCCGGTCCCTGTCCAAGGAGTCCTTCCGGGAGTCGCTGCGGCGGGCCTACGATGCCGAAGTCATCGCCGAGCTCATCAACTCCAGCCTGGTGTTCTTCGACCACTAGGAGCCTCCGCGTACCTGGTCGTTTAGTTGTTCTACAGAGGAACGAAGTACGGTTAACACGTGTGGAAAACAGCCCTTAAGCCCCGATGGATCGCAGGCCTGGTCTTCGCGATCGCCGTCTCCGGGGTGTTTGTCCTGCTCAGCCAGTGGCAGTTCGGTCGGTCCACGCAGCCCGAAGTTGTGGTCAGTCCCGCCACCGAGGACGTCAGGATGCTGACGGAGACGCTTGAGCCCGGAGCCTTCTTCCCCGGTTCAGTGTCAGACCAGATGGTCTCCGCCGAGGGAACCTACGACCCCGCAAAACAGGTCCTGGTGCCAGGCCGCCTGAAGAATGGTGCGAACGGCTACTGGGTGGTTTCCGCCTTCGCCGTGACCGGAGCGCCCGCGCTCACCGGCGTCGCTGCTTCACCCCAGACCTGGATTCCAGTAGCCCGCGGCTGGGTGGCGGATCCCGACGACGCCGGCGCACCGCCGTCGGGCGTTGTGAACCTGACCGGACGGCTGCTGCCGTCAGAATCGCCGCTGCCGTCCACCGCACCGGAACGCGGACGCGCTTCCGCCGTGTCGGTTGCCGAACTCATCAACTACTGGGACGTCAGCATGTACCCGGGATTCGTGGCCGCAGCCTCCGAACTGGCGGCCGGGTCCGACCTGTCCGCCGCGGCAGTTGACGGCGCCCTGAAACCCCTGGAAATCGGCCCCCAGCCGCCCGCGCAGCAGGTCAACTGGCTCAATCTCTTCTACTCGCTCGAATGGGTGGTGTTCGCCGGCTTCGCCCTGTTTATCTGGTGGCGCCTGGTCAAGGACGACTACCGGCGGGACCTCGAAGAGGAACACGACGACGACCAGGATGCTCCGCCCGCACCGCCCACCCCGGCAACTTCTGAACAGCTCCAACAAAAGGTAAAGCCATGATCGAACCGAAACCGGCCGTCCAGCAGGATTCTGCACAGGGCAAGGGCAAGAAGCGCCGCTTCGGCGGTACCGAACGGCAGATCCGTTCCGCCCTGAAGTTCTACAAGGTGCTGGCGTACCTCACAGGTGCCATGCTGCTGCTGCTCTGCGCCGAACTCATCGCACGTTACGCCTTTGGCCAGTACCTGTTTGCCGGCGGCACCAACGCCGTCACGGGCCAGCCGTTCGGCCTGGGATTCGCCGACGCCGAACCCAAGGGGGTGGTGGGCGGCGCGAACATCTCCGTCGCCGTGCTGATCGTCCACGGCTGGATGTACGTGGTGTACCTGATCTCCAACTTCCGCCTCTGGACGCTGATGCGGTGGCCGTTCATGAAGCTCATCCTCCTGGCCCTGGGCGGCGTGGTGCCGTTCCTGTCCTTCGTGGTGGAGAAGAAGTTGCACGCCGAGGTGGAAGCCGAACTGGCCACGAACCCGCAGGCCGCGCAGCGGTACGGAACGCTGCAGCGGTGGGGGAGTCCCGCCCTCGGACGTTCACTGCGTCACACCCACGGTCCTGAATGTGCGGCGGGGCAACCGCGCAAAGTAGGCTAGTACGGTGACTACTCCCACTGCATCCCAGACTTCCCAGAAGCCGGTGCTGGTTGTTGACTACGGTGCCCAGTACGCGCAGCTGATTGCCCGCCGCGTCCGGGAAGCGAATGTGTATTCGGAAGTGGTTCCGCATACCT
>NZ_JAKFFD010000043.1:0-1875 GCF_036675385.1 Pseudarthrobacter sp.
GCTCATCACAAAGAGCGGCGTGCCGAACTGCGCCTTGAGCTCGCTGACGGCGATGCCATCGATGGCGAGCTCACCGGCGTCGTTCTTCCGCACATCCTGCGCCCACATGGGCTCGTGGAGCGCGTTCAGGTCCGCGGGAACGGCGAGCCACCCGGGAGCAAGCGGGGATCCGCTGTTGGTGTCCTGTGCTGACACCTTCTGCGTCGAGGTTTCCTGTGCCGACATCAGTTTCACATCCGTTCCGGCGCGGACACGCCCAGCAGGTCCAGGCCGTTGGCCAGCACCTGGCTGGTGGCGTCGTTCAGCCACAGGCGAGTGCGGTTGACGTCGGTCACCGGTTCGTCACCCAGGGGTGCGATGCGGCAGGCGTCGTACCAGCGGTGGTAGGCGCCGGCGATGACCTCAAGATGGCGGGCCACCCGGTGCGGCTCACGCAGTTCTGCGGCCTTGGCCACGATGGATGGGTAGCTGCCCAGGTAGGAGAGCAGTTCGTTTTCAGTGGCATGGTCCAGTAGGGAAGCGTCAAACGCGCTGCGGTCCACGCCTGCAGCCACGGCGTTGCGGGCCGCGCCGCGGGTACGCGCGTGGGCGTACTGGACGTAGAACACCGGGTTCTCGTTGCTGTGCTTCTTCAGCAGGTCAGGGTCAAGGGTCAGCGGCGAGTCTGCCGGGAAACGGGCCAGGGAGTAGCGCACCGCGTCCTTGCCCAGCCAGTCAATGAGGTCCTTGAGCTCGATGATGTTGCCGGCACGCTTGGACAGCTTGGCGCCGTTGACGGAGACCAGCTGGCCGATCAGCACCTCGATGTTGACCTCGGGGTCATCACCTGCGGCGGCCGCAATGGCCTTGAGCCGGTTGATGTAGCCGTGGTGGTCCGCGCCGAGCAGGTAGATTTTCTCGGTGTAGCCGCGGTCCTTCTTGGACAGGTAGTAGGCAGCGTCGGCAGCGAAGTAGGTGGGTTCGCCGTTCGCGCGGATCATGACGCGGTCCTTATCGTCACCGAAGTCCGTGGTCCGCAGCCAGACCGCACCGCCGTCGTCGAACACATGGCCCTGCTCGCGGAGGCGCGCTACGGCACTTTCAATAGCGCCGGCGTCGTGCAGTTCCTGCTCGGAGAAGAACACATCGAAATCGACGCCGAAATCGGCGAGCGTGGCTTTGATGTCCTTCATCTGGGCTTCGTATGCGGCGGCACGGATGACCGGAATGGCCGCCACTTCGGTCAGCTCGCGGATGTCCGGGTGCGCGGTAAGCACCTCGTGGCCCAGGTCCGCGATGTACTGGCCGGGGTAGCCGCCGTCCGGGACCGGAAGTCCGTGAAGCCGGTTGTAGACCGACTGCGCGAAGACGTTCATCTGTGTGCCGGCGTCGTTGATGTAGTACTCCGCGGTGACTTCAGCGCCGGACGCACGCAGCACCCGGGCGATGGCGTCGCCGAGAGCGGCCCAGCGGGTATGCCCGATGTGCAGCGGTCCGGTGGGATTGGCCGAGACGAACTCCATGTTCACGGTGTGTCCGGCGAGCGCCGAGTTCGTGCCGTACTGCGGGCCCGCTTCGACGATGGCCTTGGCGAGGGCGCCGGCGGCACCGGCATCCACGGTGATGTTAAGGAACCCGGGGCCGGCGATATCCACGGCAGCGACGCCGTTGATGGACTTCAGCCGGGCGCTCAGGACGGTGGCGAATTCGCGCGGGTTGGTGCCGGCCTGCTTGGACAGCTGGAGGGCGATGCTGGTGGCCCAGTCGCCGTGTTCCCGGTTCTTCGGTCGCTCCACGCGCACCTCATCAGGGACAGCTGATGCGGAAAGCGCGATTTCGCCAGCGGCGACGGCGTCTTTCAGGCAGGCGGATATGGCGAGGGAGAGTTCTTCGGGA
>NZ_JAKFFD010000122.1:0-1841 GCF_036675385.1 Pseudarthrobacter sp.
CCAGAGATCTACTCCGAGATGATCGACCGTGCCAAGGCCGGAGGCTATGCATTCCCGGCCGTCAACGTCACCTCCTCGCAGACGCTGAACGCCGCACTGCGCGGCTTCGCCGAGGCTGAGTCCGACGGCATCGTCCAGGTGTCCACCGGCGGAGCCGCCTACTGGTCCGGCGCGGCCACCAAGGACATGGTGGCCGGTTCGCTCGGCTTCGCCGCGTTCGCCCGGGAAGTTGCCAAGAACTACGGCGTCAACATTGCCCTCCACACCGACCACTGCCCCAAGGACAAGCTGGACGGCTTTGTCCTGCCGCTGCTCGCAGCTTCGGAGGCCGAGGTCAAGGCCGGCCGCAACCCGATCTTCAACTCGCACATGTGGGACGGTTCGCACGAGCCGCTCAACGAGAACCTCAGCACCGCGCGCGAACTGCTGGAACGCACCGCCGCCGCGAAGATGATCCTCGAAGTTGAAATCGGCATCGTGGGCGGCGAGGAAGACGGCGTGGAAAACGCCATCAACGACAAGCTGTACACCACGGTGGAGGACGCTCTGGCCACCATTGAAGCCCTCGGCGCCGGCGAGAACGGCCGCTACATCACGGCCCTGACCTTCGGCAACGTGCACGGTGTGTACAAGCCCGGTGGTGTGAAGCTGCGCCCGGAGATCCTCAAGGACATCCAGGCCCAAGTGGGAGCCAAACTTGGCAAGAACAGCCCGTTCGACCTCGTGTTCCACGGCGGCTCCGGTTCCTCCGACCAGGAGATCGCCGACGCCGTCTCCTATGGTGTGATCAAGATGAACATCGACACCGACACCCAGTACGCGTACACGCGTCCCGTGGTGGACCACATGTTCAAGAACTACGACGGCGTGCTTAAGGTTGACGGCGAAGTGGGCAACAAGAAGCTCTACGATCCGCGCGTCTGGGGTGCCTCCGCCGAGGCGGGCCTGTCCGCCCGCGTCGTCGAGGCAACCAAGCAGCTGGGTTCCGCTGGAAAGACCTTCTAGGAATGTCCGACGAGTTCCGCAAGAACCTCATGGGCCCGGAGCCAACGCTCCTGCCTGCCGAGACCGACGTCTACGCGCAGCTGGACGCCGGCGCCGAAGCCTTGGACCTGGTGGAAAAGCACCCCACATCGTCGCTGTTGTGGGCTGTCCTGGCGGAGGAGGCGTGGTCTGAGGGCCGCACCATCGATTCCTACGCCTACTCGCGCGTGGGCTACCACCGCGGGCTGGACTCCCTGCGCCGCAACGGCTGGCGCGGCGTGGGCCCCATCCCGTGGGAGCACGAACCCAACCGCGGCTTCCTGCGCGCGCTCTACTCGCTGGGCCGCGCGTCCGCGGCCATCGGCGAAGCCGAGGAACCGGAACGCATCGAGAAGTTCCTCAACGACTCGGACCCGGCAGCCAAGGCAGCCATCGAGGGCAAGTAGCGCAAGAACGACGGCGGGCGGTCACCTTTTCAGAAAGGTGGCCGCCCGCCGTCGTAATTTCCGGCGGTTGGGGAGCGAAACCCAGAAGTCGCCACCGGCGGATCCAAGTTCACCACGGCCGACGCCGAGACCGCCAAGCTGGGCAGCGACGCCGAGGCCGGAGAATTCCCCCGCATCATCAAGCACGCCAACGGCGAGACCACTCTCGACAAAAAGCCGAAGCGCATCGTAGTCCTGGACACCGGCGAGCTGGACGCCCTGGTGTCCCTGGGCATCACTCCGGTGGGCATGCCCACCACGGAAGGTGCCAACGCGGTCCCCGGCTACCTGGCTGACAAGGTGGCCGGCGTGGAAACTGTGGGCACTATCCAGGACCTGAACCTCGAGGCGATCGCCGCACTGAAGCCGGAT
>NZ_JAKFFD010000213.1:0-9592 GCF_036675385.1 Pseudarthrobacter sp.
GACGGTCCGGACGGGGGCTGGCTGCCGGGGCTGACCAGGACGGACGACGGCGGCGACTCCTGCCGTTGCGGCTCGCCGGGACCCGCCTGGCAGGCGGCCAGGCAAGCTGATACACCGCCCGCCAGAAAGAGGATTGCCGCCGCCCTGCGTGCCCGGCGCCAGGTCCTGAACCGCCTCATGGAGCCGAGCCTACTTGGCCGGGCCGGCAGCTGCAGCGGCGATGGCCTCGGCGCCGGCGGTGGCGCAGGCCTCGTCCAGGTTGCCGTCGGGGGCACCGCCCACGCCGATGCCTGCCACGGACACACCATTGACCTTGAGCGGGACGCCGCCGGGCAGGAACAGGGTGCCGGGGAGGTCCGCGATGCTGGGCCCGTTGCTGTTGACGCGCTTGGCCAGCTCGCTCGTTGGTGCACCGAACGCGGCCGCGGTGTAGGCCTTCTGCTGGGCTGCTTCGATCGTGTGCTCGGCGGCGTTGTCCCCGCGCAGGAGCGCCTGGACGGTGCCGAACCTGTCCACCAGGGCCACCGTGACGAACGGCAGCTTGTCAGCCTGGCATTTCGCAAGGGCTGCCCGGACCGCATCGGCCGAGGCACCCGCGGTGATGCGGTTCTGCGCCACCACGGTCTCCGGCGCCTGCGGGATATCGACGGCGGGTACCACGGCGGGAGCGGCCACTTGGCTGGTCCCGGCGTTGGCTGCAGCGGTCAGCCCTCCCGTCAGCAGCAAAGCTCCTGCGGCAGCAGCGGCGGCGGCAATCTTGTTGGACTTCTTCACGGTGTTTCTCCTTGGGTTGATGGACTCACGTTGCAGGACGCACGTTGCAGGACGCACGTTGCAGGACGCACGTTGCTGGACGTAGGTTGCTGGACTCACGTTGGCGGAATCCATTGGAACGGGCTTCGGCTCCATCCATCCTGTCCGGCCCCGCCCGAACAAACATCGGGCCTTTGGCTGCGCCCCGCTCCCCCGGATGGCCAGCAGCATCAGCCAAAAGGCGGAGAGACCAGCAACGGCGCGGGCAATAGCATGGGATAGAACGCCCCTGACCTGAACCGGACCCCATGCCCTCCCCAGCCACTCCCCGTAAAACCCTGACCGACGGATCCCCGCCGACCACCGGACCCGCCCAGCCTCGTGGACCGGCCGGCGCCCCTGGCCAGTTCGGCCGGATCGACACCGCCGTCCACCTTGGCTTCGCTGTCCTGCTCGTCGCTTCGGCCGTCCGCTATGCCATGCGGCACAGCCTGCAGGACAACCTGCTGGTCCTCGGCCTGGCTGGAACGGTGTGCGCGCTCTACGCCGTCATCGCCGTACTGGCCCGGCAGAGACGCCCTTGGGCGGTCTGGATGCTCGTGTTTGTGGCCGTCTGGGCAGCACTGGTCATCGCCGCACCCAGCTTCGCCTGGTGTTCCTTTGCGATCCTCTTCCTGTGCCGGACAGCCTTTACGGGCGTCGTGGGTTACGTGGCGGCAAGCGCGACGGCGGCCGCCACCGCCGTCGGGCTGTTCCGGCTCAGCGACGGGACGGACCTGGCGATGCTGCTGGGGCCGCTCGCCGTCGGCGTGATGCTGACGCTGATCTATGACCGGATCGAGCACGACGCCGCGGAGCAGCGCCGTCTCCATGCGGAGGTATCGCTGGCACACGGGCAGCTGGCGGCCAGCGAGCGCCTGGCCGGCACCATCGCCGAACGCGAGCGCGTATCGCGGGAGATCCACGACACCGTGACGCAGGGCCTGGCCAGCAGCCTGCTGCTCCTGGAGGCCGCTGACCGTTCGTGGCCAGGCCAGGCATCGCGCCAGGAACTCAACCAGGCTACGGAACTGCTGCGCCGGAATCTCTCCGAGACGCGCAATCTGGTCCACGAGCTCGCCTCCCCGGGCCTCGACGCATCGCCGCTTCCCGAAGCCCTGCACCAGGCGGCCGCCCAGTACGTCCCGCACGCCCGGCTCCTGGTCACCGGCGAACCGAGGGACGTCCCGGCGGACGTCCGGCACGCCCTGCTGCGGGTGGTCCAGAGCGCGGCCGCGAACATCCAGCAGCACGCAAACGCCGCCACCACAACCCTGACGCTGGGGTTCCTTCCCGGCTCCGTCACCCTGGACATCTACGACGACGGGACGGGCTTTGACCCGTCGGCGGCAGCACCGCCGTCGGACGCCGGAGGCTACGGGCTGCGGGCCATGCGCCAGCGGGTGGAGCAGCTGGGCGGGGTATTCTCGGTGGAAAGTTCCCCCGGCGAAGGGACCATCGTGGCCGCACAGGTGCCGGCCCGGGTGCAGTCAGCGCCACCTGGCCAGCAGATGACAGCGGAGGACGCATGACTACCATCACTGTCCTCCTGGTGGACGACCACCTGGTGGTCCGGAGCGGACTGAAGGCGCTGCTGGGTACGCAGCCTGACTTTGACGTGGTGGCCGAGGCCGCCTCCGGCGAGGAAGCGCTGGGGCTAGTGGAACACCACTCCCCTGACGTGGTGGTGATGGACCTGGCCATGGGCGCCGGAATGGACGGGATCGAGGCCATCAGGCAGCTGCGGCAGCGCAACAGCCGGCAGGCCATCCTGGTGTTCACCACCTACGATTCCGACGCGGACATCGTCCGGGCGGTGGACGCCGGTGCCATGGGCTACCTCCTCAAGGACGCCGCCCCGGACGAAATCTTCGCCGCCATCCGCGGTGCCGTGCAAGGGAAGAGCGTCATGAGCGCCCCCGTGGCCTCCCGGCTCTTCCAGCAGCTGCGCAATCCCGACGAGGTCCTGACGCCCCGGGAGGCGGAGCTGCTGAGCCTCCTGACCGAGGGGCTCAGCAACCGGGAACTGGGCCAGCGGCTCTTCATCTCGGAGGCCACCGTCAAGACCCATCTGGCGCATATCTACGCCAAGCTCGGGGTGGAGACCCGCGCCGCGGCGATCGCCACGGCCATCCGCCGGGAGGGCATGCGCTAGCCCGCAGCGGTCAATTCCCGTGTACCACTTCTGTAACAGCGGTGACACTTGATGACTGCAGCTATTGCACGCCCACCGCGCAGCCCCTAGGTTTGAGACAGCGGACTACAGACTCCGCGTCTGCCTGCCGTCCGAGCAGGACCAGAAAAGGGTTACAAAGGAAGTTAGCAATGGCAACAGGCACAGTTAAATGGTTCAACGCTGAAAAGGGCTTTGGTTTCATCGCTCCGGACGACGGATCCGCCGATGTTTTCGCGCACTATTCCGCAATCGCCAGCAGCGGCTACCGCTCGCTGGATGAGAACCAGAAAGTCGAATTCGATGTGACCCAGGGCCCCAAGGGCCCGCAGGCAGAGAATATTCGCCCGCTCTAAGGTTCTGATCAACTGCCCTGACCGTGCTGCAAAGCATGGCCAGGGCAGTTTTTTCTTAAGTTCTTTCCGGTGAATTGCTAGACGAAGGCCGATTTTCCGGTAACGGCCCGGCCAACAATCAGCGAATTGATTTCGTAGCTGCCCTCATAGGTATAGAGGATTTCGGCATCACCAAACAGCTTGCCCATTTCAAAGTCCGAGCTGATCCCGTTGCCGCCCAGCAGCGACCGTCCCATCGCCACCGACGCGCGGGCCAGCCGGGTGCACGTGGATTTTGCCATGGCCGCCTGCGCCATCTCCAGCTTGCCGTCCGTCTGGATCCGGGCGAGCTGGGCCATCAACGCCAGTGACGCGGAGGCGTTGCCCAGGATCTCCGCCAGTTGCTGCTGGACCAGCTGGAAGCATGCCAGTTCCTTGCCGAATTGCTTGCGTTCCAGGGAGTAGGAACGGGCGACGTCGAAGGCGGCCAGCTGGATCCCGGCACCTTGCCAGCCAACCCAGGCGCGCGAATCCCGCAGGAGGTCGTTGGCTTTGGAGAAGTCCGTGGCGCCCGGCAGCATGTTGGACGCCGGAATCCTGACGTTGTCCAGCACAATGTCAGCGTTCTGCATGATCCGCAGGCCGATCTTGTTGGCAATCTTGGTTGCTCGGTAGCCAGCGCGGTCCGTCTCCACAATGAAGCCTTTGATGTGCCCGTCCGCAGCGTCGCGCGCCCATACCAGGGCAAAGTCCGCGATGGTCCCGGAGCCGATCCAGCGCTTCGCGCCGTTGATCACCCACTCGCCGCCCTCCAGCCGCGCGGATGTTTCCAGCCCGCCGGCGATGTCCGAGCCGTGCTCCGGTTCGGTCAGGGCGAAGGCGCCCAGCTGGGTAAAGTTCTTCAGGCCAGGCAGCCACCGCTGCTTCTGTTCCTCGGAACCGAGGGCGTCGATCATCCCCACGATCAGTTCGTTGTGGATCCCCACGAGTGCCGACAGTGAAACGTCCGCCCTGGCCACTTCGACGTACATCAGGCCCTTGAAGAGCTTGGACGTGCCGTCCGTCTGCAAGGTGCCAAGCCCGTGCTTGCCCATCTCCGCCAGCAGCCCGAACGGGAATTCCTCGCGGTTCCAGTAGTCAATGGAGGCCTGCCGCACGGTGGACTGCAGGAACGCCCGGATCTCCAGGTAGCGCTCACGTTCCGCCGCGGGCAGGAGGTCCACGATGTGCATCAGGTCTGCCTCTGGATAGGGCGGGGCTTCGGTCACAACACGCTCACGTCCTTGTGGCTGCACGCTTCATATCCCTTCGGTCTTCCAAACCCTTGGATGTCCTAGTATATTGCACAGGGATGGATTCTTAGTGATGCGCATCACTGGACGAAAGGTGTCCCCCATGTCAGTCACCGATGACTTCCGCGAGGCACGCGACCGCCTGCTGACCCTGCATTCCGACTACCACCAGGCCAGGCGCGAGTTCGTGTGGCCGCGCTTCACGGAATTCAACTTTGCCCTCGACTGGTTCGACCAGATCGCCGCCGATCCTGAGAAGGCGGGCAATCCGGCCCTGGTCATCGTGGAGCAGGACGGATCGGCTACCCGCCGGAGTTTCGCGGACCTGGCCGCCCGTTCCAACCAGGTGGCCAACTGGCTGAGAAGCCAGGGCATGCGCCGCGGGGACCGCATGATCGTTATGCTGGGCAACCAGGTGGAGCTCTGGGAGCTGATGCTGGCCGGGATCAAGCTGGGCATTGTCCTGATCCCCACCACCACCCTGATGGGTCCGGAGGACCTGGCCGAACGCGTGGAGCGTGGCGAGGCGGGCTGGGCCGCCGTCGGGCGTTCCAACATCGGTAAGTTTGCCGGCGTCCCCGGCGATTACCGCCTGATCGAAATCGGCGGGATCGGCACCGCCGCAACAACCACGGCCACCGCGGGTGCCCTCCAATACACGGATTCGACGACGGCGGCAGTCACCTTCACAGCCGACGCCCCCACCCACGCGGACGAGACGCTGCTGCTGTATTTCACCTCCGGAACCACGTCGAAGGCCAAGCTGGTGGAGCACACCCACACGTCGTACCCGGTGGGGCACCTCTCCACGATGTACTGGATCGGCCTGGAACCCGGCGACGTGCACCTGAACGTGGCGTCGCCGGGCTGGGGCAAACACGCGTGGTCCAATTTCTTCGCCCCGTGGATCGCGGAGGCGTGCGTATTTGTCTACAACTACGCACGGTTCGACGCCCGTGCCCTGATGGAGCAGATGGACCGCGAGCATGTCACCAGCTTCTGCGCCCCGCCCACCGTCTGGCGGATGCTCATCCAGGCGGACCTGAAAGTGCTGAAGACCCCACCCACCAAGGTGGTCTCCGCGGGCGAACCGCTGAACGCCGAAGTGATCGAGCAGGTCCAGCGCGCCTGGGGCCAGACCATCAGGGACGGCTTCGGCCAGACCGAAACCACCGTCCAGGTGGCCAACACGCCCAGCCAGCCGGTCACCATCGGCGCCATGGGGCGGCCGCTTCCCGGCTACGACGTTGTGCTGGTGGATCCGAACACGGGGGAAGAAGCCGAAGACGGCGAGCTGTGCCTCCGCCTGGACCCCCGGCCGGTGGGGCTGATGAAGGGCTACTACGGGGACGCGGAACGGACCGCCGAGGCGTTCCGCGGCGGCTATTACCACACGGGCGACATGGCCAGCCGGGACAAACACGGTGTCATCACCTACGTGGGCCGCGACGACGACGTCTTCAAATCCTCCGACTACCGGCTCTCGCCGTTCGAACTGGAGAGCGTGCTGCTGGAACACCCCGCCGTGGCCGAGGCGGCGGTGGTTCCGTCGCCGGATGCGGTCAAGCTTTCGGTCCCCAAGGCCTATGTTGTGCTGGTGTCCGGGCTGGAGCCGGGGCCGGAGCTGGCCGAGGACATCCTGCGGTACTGCCGCGAACACCTGGCGCCGTTCAAACGGATCCGGCGGCTGGAATTCGCGGCGCTGCCCAAGACCATCTCGGGCAAAATCCGCCGTGTGGAGCTGCGGCACAATGAGGTGCTCCGGCATGGCGGGGGCGCGCACCCGGACGGCTTCGGTGTGGAGTACTCCGAGGCGGATTTCCCGGGGCTGAAGGGCTGAGGATGGCCGCGCCACTGCCCCGGGACCCCATCGCGGACGCCCAACGGAACTGGGAGGAGCACGGCTGGGCCGATGTCGCCGCCCCCATGGCTGCGATCACCGCGATCATGCGCACGCAGCAAATCCTGCTGGCCCGGATCGAGGGCGCCCTGAAACCGTTCGGGCTGACCTTCGCCCGCTACGAACTGCTCGCGCTCCTCAGCTTCGCCCGCAGCGGTGCGCTGCCCATGAACAAGGCGAGCGCCCTGCTCCAGGTCCATCCCACCTCGGTGACGAACGCCGTCGACCGTTTGGAAGGCTCGGGACTGGTGACCCGTTCGCCGCATCCCACGGACGGCCGCACCACCCTGATCGAGCTCACCGCGGAGGGGCGGATCGTTGCCAAACGGGCGACGGCGGTGCTCAACACCGAGGTGTTTGGCCAGTCGGGGTTCGACGCCGCCGATGTTGACCAGCTGATCCGCATCCTGGGTACTTTCCGCCGGAACGCCGGGGACTTTGCGGACTAGCGGCGTCCCTTAGCGTTTGGCAGCCCAACGGGTCTAGGAGCGCGGCTTGGCTCTGACGTGCATGCGTTCGCCCTGGGTTCCAAAGAGGCTCAGGAACTCCACCGCTTCGGTGTTCGCCCGGCCGAACCAGTGGGGCACCCGGGTATCAAATTCGGCTGCTTCGCCGGGCCCCATCACCAGGTCCCGGCCGCCCAGGACCATCCTGAGTTTTCCGTTGAGCACATACAGCCATTCGTACCCGTCGTGGACCTGGGGGTCCGGCTGGTCCGGCGTGCCGGCCGGCAGGATGTGCTTGTAGGCCTGGATCCCGCCGGGCCGCCTCGTCAGCGGGATGATGGTCATGCCGTGCCGGACCATGGGGCGCAGGTGCAGGCGGGGATCGCCCGTGGCGGGAGCCCCGACGAGTTCGTCCAGCGGGACCCGGTGCGCTTTAGCCAGCGGCAGCAGCAACTCCAGGTTGGGGCGGCGCTGCCCGGATTCCAGCCGTGAAAGTGTGCTGACCGAAATCCCGGTGGCCTCGGCGAGGGCCGCCAGGGTGGTGTTGCTGTTGAGGCGGAGGGCCCTGAGCCGCGGCCCCACCGCTGCCAGCACGTCGTCGAATTCTTCATCCATTGGCCCAGTTTGCCATTCCAGCAACTTTCCTTGCCACCCTGAGCAGGTGCCGCGGAGCATGGAGGCATGAGAACACACAATGAAAGCACCTGCGACGTCCTGATCATCGGTGGAGGGGCCGCCGGCCTGAGCGCCGCGCAAATGTTGGGCCGGTCGCGCCGTTCCGTGGTGGTGGTTGATAGCGGCGAACCCCGCAACGCCCCCGCCCAGGGGGTCCACGGATTCCTGTCCCGCGATGGTGTCAGCCCCGCCGAGCTCCTGAGGATCGGACGTGCCGAAGCCGAGCACTACGGCGCACGGATAGTGGAGGGCGAGGCTGTTGCCGCTGCGGGCAATGCGACCGACGGTTTTTCCGTGACCCTGGCGGACGGCACCGTGATCCGCGGGCGCCGCCTGCTGATCACCACCGGGCTGGTGGACGAATTGCCGGGGATTGCCGGGCTCCGCGAGCGCTGGGGCAGGGACGTGCTGCACTGCCCGTTCTGCCACGGCTGGGAGGTGCAGGATCAGGCCATCGGCATCCTGGGCAACGGGCCTTGGTCCGTGCACCAGGCCCTGCTCTTCCGGCAGTGGAGCGGCAACATCACCCTGTTCCTGAACGACCTGACCCTTCCCACCGACGACGAGCTGGAGCAGCTGGCCGCCCGGGGCATCAGCGTGGTTGCGGGCGCCGTTGAATCATTGCGGGTGGAGCAGGACGTCCTGCGCGGTGTCGCCTTGGCCGGCGGACCCGAAATCGCAGTGGACGCGGTAGTGGTGGGACCCCAGGTGCGCGCACGGCTGGGCGCCTTCGCCGGACTTGGCCTCGAGCCGGCACCCCATCCCCTGGGGATCGGGGACTTCCTGGAGACCGATGCCGACGGCGCCACCGCGGTGGCGGGGGTGTGGGCGGCGGGCAACGTGACGGACATGCGTGCGCAGGTCCTGGCCTCGGCGGCGGCTGGTGCGTGGACCGCCGTCGTGATCAACAACCATCTGATGGCCGAGGAACTGGCCGCAGACGTCGCGGCCCACCGGGAATCCCTGTCGGTTGCCCGGTAATTACCGGTCAGCGGTGGGTGAACTCGGGCTGCCGTTTTTCCGTAAAGGCGGCCATGCCTTCCTTCTGGTCCTCGCTGGCAAAGAGGGAGTGGAAGATCCGGCGTTCGAACAGGACACCTTGGGCGAGTCCCGTTTCAAAGGCCGCGTTGACGGCTTCCTTCGCAAGCATGGCCACGGGCTTGGACTTGGACGCGATGACCTCCGCGGCCTTCAGCGCCTCCTCCACCACATTCTCCGCGGGCACCACGCGCGAGACTAGTCCGGAGCGTTCAGCCTCCTCGGCGCCGATGAAGCGCCCGGTGAGGATCATGTCCATGGCCTTGGCCTTGCCCACGGCGCGGGTGAGCCGCTGCGAACCGCCCATGCCCGGCAGCACGCCGAGGTTGATCTCCGGCTGGCCGAACTTGGCGTTGTCCCCGGCGATGATGAAATCGCACATCATGGCCAGCTCGCAGCCGCCGCCCAGGGCGAAGCCGGACACGGCCGCGATGACCGGGATCCGCAGCCGGGTGAAGTCCTCCCAGCCCCGGAACCAGTCTGCGGCGTACATGTCCATGTAGCCCTGCGAGGCCATTTCCTTGATGTCGGCACCCGCGGCGAACGCCTTGGTCGAGCCGGTGATCACCACCGCGCCCACGCCGGGGTCGGCGTCCATGGCGGCGACGGCTGCCACGAGCTGGTCCATGGTGGCTTTGTCCAGGGCGTTGAGCGCCTCCGGCCGGTTGAGCGTGACCAGCCCTACCCGGCCGCGCTGTTCCACAAGGATGTTCGTGTACTCCGTCATGCCTGACCTTTCAGCTGTTTTCGCGTGTTGCTCGTGCTGCAGAGTTGCTTGTGCTGCAGATGGTTTTCGCGTGTTGCCAGTGCTGCAGATGGTGCTAGTGCTGCGATTTGTCGCGGATATCGGTGATGATTCCGGAGAAGTCCCGGCCGGCTCCGCCTTCAGCGGCAAACGTATCGTAGATTTCCGAGGCGAGCGGTCCCAGCCGGGCCGCCAC
>NZ_JAKFFD010000077.1:0-9554 GCF_036675385.1 Pseudarthrobacter sp.
GACGTTCGACGGCAATCGATTCCTGGAGCGCTACGAGGACCGCGTCTGCATGGTGGCCCTGCACCTGGCACGCGGCGACGAAAAGCTCGCCCTGCAGATGGTGGACGAGATCATCGAAGGCCGCTTCCAGCCGGCCACGCCCACGTTCCTGAACGCCGGCAAGAAGCAGCGCGGCGAGCTGGTCTCCTGCTTCCTGCTCCGCATCGAAGACAACATGGAATCGATCGGCCGGTCCATCAACTCGGCGCTGCAGCTGTCCAAGCGCGGCGGCGGTGTGGCGTTCGCGCTGACCAACATCCGCGAAGTGGGCGCCCCGATCAAGCAGATCGAGAACCAGTCCTCCGGCGTCATCCCCGTGATGAAGCTCCTCGAGGACAGCTTCTCCTACGCCAACCAGCTCGGTGCCCGCCAGGGTGCCGGTGCGGTGTACCTGCACGCGCACCACCCGGACATCTACCGCTTCCTGGACACCAAGCGCGAGAACGCGGATGAGAAGATCCGCATCAAGACCCTCTCGCTGGGCGTTGTCATCCCGGACATCACGTTCGAGCTGGCCAAGAAGGACGAGGACATGTACCTGTTCTCCCCGTACGACGTCGAGCGCGTCTACGGCATGCCGTTCTCCGACGTCTCGGTCACCGAGAAGTACTACGAGATGGTGGACGATTCCCGGATCAAGAAGACCAAGATCAAGGCGCGCGAGTTCTTCCAGACCCTCGCCGAGATCCAGTTCGAATCCGGCTACCCGTACATCATGTTCGAGGACACCGTAAACCGGGAAAACCCGATCGACGGCAAGATCATCATGTCCAACCTGTGCTCGGAGATCCTCCAGGTTTCGCAGCCCACGACGTACCACGATGACCTGTCCTACGACCAGACCGGCAAGGACATCTCCTGCAACCTGGGTTCGCTGAACATCGCCAAGGCCATGGACAGCCCGGACTTCGGCCTGACCATCGAGACGGCCATCCGGTCCCTCTCGGCGGTCTCGGACATGTCCAACATCACCTCGGTGCCGTCCATCGCCCGCGGCAACGACCAGTCCCACGCCATCGGCCTGGGACAGATGAACCTGCACGGCTATTTGGCCCGCGAGCGGGTCCACTACGGTTCCGAAGAGGGCCTGGACTTCACCAACATCTACTTCTATTCGGTGGTGTACCACGCGGTCCGCGCCTCCAACCTGCTGTCCATCGAGACCGGACAGACCTTCGGCGGCTTTGAGAAGTCCAAGTACGCCTCGGGCGAGTTCTTCGACAAGTACACGGAGCAGGAGTGGGTGCCGCAGACCGAGAAGGTTGCGGAGCTGTTCAAGAACATCCACATCCCCACCCAGGATGACTGGCGCGAGCTGAAGGCCTCCGTTATGGAGCACGGCATCTACAACCAGAACCTGCAGGCCGTCCCGCCGACGGGCTCGATCTCCTACATCAACAACTCCACCTCCTCGATCCACCCGGTGGCGTCCAAGATCGAGATCCGCAAGGAAGGCAAGCTGGGCCGCGTGTACTACCCGGCGCCGTACCTGACGAACGACAACCTGGAGTACTACCAGGACGCGTACGAGCTCGGCTATGAGAAGGTCATCGACACCTACGCCGCAGCCACCCAGCACGTGGACCAGGGCCTGTCCCTGACGCTGTTCTTCAAGGACACCGCCACCACGCGCGACATCAACCGGGCCCAGATCTACGCCTGGAAGAAGGGCATCAAGACCATCTACTACATCCGTCTCCGCCAGCTCGCGCTGGAGGGAACCGAGGTGGACAACTGCGTCAGCTGCATGCTTTAATCTTCAACTAAATCTGGACAGTACGACGGCGGGCGCCCGCCCGCCGTCGTACGCTTAACTTCAAAGAACAACCCAACTTTTAGGGGATGACATGACCGAGAAGGTCAAGCTGCTTAGCCACGTCGAAGCGATCAACTGGAACCGCATCCAGGACGATAAGGACGTAGACGTCTGGAACCGCCTGGTCAACAACTTCTGGCTGCCCGAGAAGATCCCGCTCTCCAACGACGTCCAGTCGTGGGCCACGCTGACTCCGGATGAGCAGCAGCTCACTATGCGCGTGTTCACGGGCCTGACTCTGCTGGACACCATCCAGGGCACCGTCGGCGCTGTGTCTTTGATTCCGGACGCGATCACCCCGCACGAGGAAGCCGTCTACACGAACATTGCGTTCATGGAGTCCGTGCACGCCAAGAGCTACTCCTCGATCTTCTCCACGCTGGCCTCCACCAAGGAGATCGACGAGGCATTCCGCTGGTCCACTGAGAACGTGAACCTTCAGAAGAAGGCCCAGATCGTCATGGACTATTACCAGGGCGACGATCCGCTGAAGCGCAAGGTGGCCTCCACGCTGCTGGAGTCCTTCCTGTTCTACTCGGGCTTCTACCTGCCGATGTACTGGTCCTCACGGGCCAAGCTGACGAACACGGCTGACCTGATCCGCCTGATCATCCGCGACGAAGCCGTCCACGGCTACTACATCGGCTACAAGTTCCAGAAGGGCCTGGAAGGTCTCTCCGAGGAGCGCAAGCAGGAGATCAAGGACTACACGTTCGAGTTGCTCTTCGAGCTCTACGAGAACGAAGTCCAGTACACGCACGACCTCTACGACTCCGTTGGCCTCGCCGAGGACGTCAAGAAGTTCCTGCACTACAACGCCAACAAGGCACTGATGAACCTGGGCTACGAGGCCATGTTCCCGGCTTCCGTCACCGACGTGAACCCGGCCATCCTCTCGGCACTGTCACCGAACGCCGACGAGAACCACGACTTCTTCTCCGGGTCGGGTTCTTCGTATGTCATCGGCAAGGCCGTCAATACCGAGGATGATGACTGGGACTTCTAGTTCCTCCTCCTTTGTTCGTACCCAACAAACCTGCAACAGCCCCGCACACATACTTGTGCGGGGCTGTTGCCTTTAAGTTGGACTTTTGTTCCCGACTGTCACATTGGAGGCGAGATGGTGCCGCGACGAAGACTCCCTATCAGGCGGCGCACTGGGTGATGTTCAGGCTGTCTACGGTGACTGTGCCGCCGAGGGCGTAGATGGCGACGTCAGTGCTGGTGGGTGCCGGGAAGATCAGTTCCGTAATGGTGAGTTGGCCTTCCTGGGCGAAGACTTCAAGGGAGCAGCGGTCCACGAAGATCGTGAGCCGGTAGGAACCGTCGATCGCGCTGATGGGGGCTGTGTCGATGGATGGGAAGGATTCATGGAAGCTGGTGTTCCCTGATGTCCGGCGGTCGACATGGAGGGTACCGTGTGCCGGCCGGATACCGACGCGGGTTCCGTGGGCGCCGTTCCCACGGACGATGATCCCGAATTCTTCGACGGTCCAGGGGATGAAGGTGACCTCGATGCGTTGGACGCTGCCTGATGCCCCGTCGAGCACGCGTGTGCAGTCGGAGAATTCCATCCGTTCAAGGCTGAATGACGGTCCGGCACTGGACACTGCGGCGAAATCTCCGGCGGCCTCTTGGAACAGCCGCGCTTTTCCGTCAACAGTTCGGAGGGATACTTCGCGGACCAGGGACATGGGGCTGCGCCAGGGCGAGGTGGGGATCTGGTTGGCGTATTCCCAGTTGTTCATCCAGGCGATCATGAGGCGGCGGTTGTCGGGGGCGTCGCTGAAGGAGACTGCGGCGTAGTAGTCACGGCCCCAGTCCAGCCACTGGTACTCGCCCAGCCGATCCGGGTCCTGGAGGCCTTCGGTCACGGTGGTGGCCGAGGTGAACGTGGTCCCGTCGAAGTCGCCGATGAAGTACTGCCCGGCAGAGCCGTTGTTCGGGCCACCGGGGTTGAGGTTTACGGTGAGGACCCACTGAAGGTTCTCCGGGTCGCCGTCGACGGGGAGGGGGAAGAGGTCGGGGCATTCCCAGACGCCTCCGGTGGCGTTGGCCGGGCCGAAGGTACTGAGCAGCTCCCAGTTTTTGAGGTCGTGGGACTTGTACAGCACCACCTGGAAGTCCGTGGCTTCCACGGCGACCATGACCCAGTAGCTGCCGGCACCGCCGTCGTACTTTATGACCTTGGGGTCCCGGAACTCGGCGGATCCGCGGTTCAGGACGGGGTTGGCGGTGTGTTTGGTCCAGGTGTAGCCGCCGTCGCGGCTGTAGGCGAGGGACTGGGCCTGGAGCCCGGCGTGTGCGGAGCCGGGTTTGAAGGCGCTGGTGTAGACGGCGACCAGGGGCGGAGCCGAGTCGGTACCGAAACCGCTGGTGTTGTCGCGGTCGAAGACGATGCTGCCGGAGAAGATGTCTTCGTCGTCGTCGCAGGCGATGGCGATGGGGTGTTCGGTCCAGGTGGTCAGGTCTGTGGAGGTGGCGTGTCCCCAGGACATGTTCCCCCACACGTTACCCAGCGGGTTGCTCTGGTAGTAGAGGTGGTAGACGCCTTCATGATGAATCAGGCCGTTGGGGTCATTGAGCCAGGTGTTCCGGGCTGAGTAATGCAAGGCCGGGCGGAAAGTGTCGGCTGTCGTGGCGGTCGCGGCAGTCATGAAGGTCATTCTCATTTCGTTGCAGGTTGGGACTCTTGCAAAATTGGGCCAAGAACCAGCAAGTGGATCTGGTGGCGGGTGGGCCGATGCGGAAGCACCGGCCCACCCGTGCTTTGGAAGCTAGGAGTTCTTTTTGTAGCGGTCGTAGGCCTGCTGGTAGACCTCGATCATTTTGTCGACGCCGACGTTCTTGAGTTGGGAGACGTAGCCGTCCCATTCCTGCTCGATGCCGCCGGAGACGATCCACTTGGCGACGTTCTGCTTGACCAGTGAGGTGGTGTCGGTCTGGATGGTGCTGATCTGCTGCAGTTCTTCGTTGGAGAGGGCGACCGGTGGGTAGCCGTCGTTGCCGGCGAAGGGCTTGTAGAGTTCGTTGACGGTTTTCTGGCGTTCGGCGGCGCGTGGTTCGGGAGCGACGACGGTGGTGAAGTTATCGGCGGTGTTGGCCTTCGGGCCGCCCGGGGCGACTTTCTGCCGGCGTTCGCCTTCGCTCGTCCCGGCCTGGGCTGGGATCTGGGTCAGGAGTCCGCTGGCGTCCTTTTGGAGGGTTTCACCGATGGGCCCCCAGTTGGCCTGGGCGGACTGGATGGGGTCGTAGAGGTTGTCTGCCCAGCGCATGGTCGCGGCCGGGTATTTGTTGGTCCGGGTGATGGCGAAGGCGCCGCGGGCGATTTCCTGGTTGTTGGACTGGCTGGCGATCCGTTTGCCGTCCACGCCTTCGAGCACCGGGACCAGGGTGTAGTTGTTGGCACGGTCCGCGCCGACCATTTCGGGGACTTCCCACCAGACGAAGGAGCCAAGGTTTTCGGTGGCCGCCTTGCCCTTGGCCAGGTACGCCTTGTCATCCTGGGAGAAGGACTCGGGATCGATCAGGCCTTCCTGGTACCACTCATGCAGGGTCTGAATGGCTTTTTTGTAGCCGTCCTGGGTGGGGGTGAAGATGACTTTGTCGTCCTGGACGATGCGGTGGTCCATGTTGTCCGGCACTCCGCCGAGGGCGGCGATCAGATCAACGATGTCCCCGCACCAGGATCCGGGCATGAAGCTCAGCGGGATGGTCTTGCCGGTCCCGGACGCATCCTGGGTCTTGAAGGCCAGCAGCGCATCGTGGAACTCATCGATGGTCTTCGGCATCGGGATGTTCAGTTTTTTCAGCCACGACGTGTTGATGGCGAGTTCGTTGGGGAACTGGACCAGGCCGAGTTCCTCGATCGATGGCAGGGAGTAGATGTGCCCGTCCGAGGAAGTGATGGCGGCCTTGATGTCTTGCCGGTCAGAGAGCAGCTTGGCGAGGTTGGGTGCGTTCTTCTCGATGAGCCCTTCGAGCGGGATGAGGGTGCCACTGGCGGAGTAGGTGGCGATCTCGGCGTCGGTCAGTCCGGTGTTGAAGAAAGCATCGGGCAGGTCACCGCTGGCCAGGATGAGGTTCTTCTTTTCCTGGAAGACCGTTTCGGGCAGGTTTTCCCAGTTGATGTGGATGTTGGTGGCTTTTTCCCATTCCTTGACCACGGTCATGGTGTTGTAGTCCGGGGCCAGGGCGGCCTTGGTGCCGGAGAAGGTCAGGTCGAGTTGCTTGCTGACGATGGGGAAGCCTGTTTCCTGGAAGCCGAAGTCCGCGGAGGCGTCTTTGATCTCCGTGGTGCCTGAGCCGCCGCCGGAGCAGGCGGTGAACATCAATGTTCCGGCCAGGACGGCGCCGAGGGCGGCGTATTTACGGCTGAGTGACATGGTCATTCCTATTCTGAGGTGGGTTCTTGCGGTGGGTGTGCTGCCGTCCGACGGCGGTTGCCCGGGCGGTTGATGCGGTGAGGAGCTATTTGACGGCGCCGATCATGGCGCCCTTGGTGAAGTGCTTCTGCATGAATGGCAGGGCAATCATGAGTGGCAGGCTCGAGACGACGATCATGGCGTACTTGGTGAGCTCTGCGATCCGTTGCGCGGCGGCATAGGATTCGATGTCCCCGCCGGTGGTTCCGGTGGAGGAGACGTCTGACTGGATCAGGATGTTGCGCAGGACGAGCTGCAACGGGTACTTGGAGTCGTCGTTGAGGAAGATCAGTGCGTCAAAGAACGAGTTCCATTGCGCCACGACGTGGACCATGATCATCAGCATGATCAGTGGCTTCGACAGTGGGAGCACCATCTGGAAGAAGAATTTGAAGTCCGTTGCCCCGTCCATCTGGGCGGCTTCGCGCAGTTCGTTCGGAATGGTGTGCTCGAAGAAGGACCTGGCGATGATCAGGTTCCATACGCCCACCGCTCCCGGCAGAACCACTGCCCAGACGGTGTCCAGCATGCCCAGGTCGCGGACCACCAGGTACTTGGTGATGAGTCCGCCGTCAAAGAACATGGTGATCACGAAAAGGAGCATCAGGATCTTCCGGCCAGGCATGTCCTTGCGGGACAGTGCGTAGGCGCCGCACAGGATGGTGCTGACGCTGACGGCGGTGCCGAGCACGGTATAGATGACCGTGTTGCCCAGACCGTTCCAGATCCGGCTGTCGGCAAAGATCCGCTCGTACCCCTCCGTGGTAACACCGGAGGGAAGCAGCCAGACCTTGCCTTCGTAGACGGCGTTCGGGTCGCTGATGGAGGCGATGACGATGAAGTACAGCGGGTACACCACGGCCAGGATGGACAGCAGCAGGACGGCGGTGGCGCCAATGTTGAAGGCACGGTCGCCGTATTTGTCGCGCAGGGTCCGCTTGGGACGGAACTGGCTGAGGGGCCGGCTCCGGTTCTCGGTAGTGCGGGGGTTGGTTGTCAGAGACATTTCGGCATCACCACAGGGTCGCTTGGTTGGCCCGGCGCGCAATCGTGTTGAAGACGAGCAGCAGCGCCAGGTTGAGGAGGGAATTGAACAGGCCAATAGCGGCCGAATAACTGAACTGCGCCTGCTGCAGACCCGCGTGGTAGACGTAGGTCTGGATGATCTCCGAGGTCGAAATATTCAGCGGCGTCTGCATCAGCAGTGCCTTCTCGAAGCCGACGTTGAGCAGGTTGCCGATGGCCAGGATGAACAGGATCGTCACCACCGGCATGATGCCCGGGAGGTCAATGTGACGGATGCGCTGGAGCTTGGAAGCGCCGTCCACCTTGGCAGCGTCATGCAGTGCCGGGTCGATCGCCGCCAGTGCCGCGAGGTACACGATCATCGAGAATCCGGCGTTCTGCCAGACATCCGAGATGACATAGATGGGGCGGAACCACTCCGCCGAACCCATAAAGAAGATCGGCTCCCCGCCGCCCAGCTGGATGGCGTTGTTCACCAGCCCCGACCTCGGGGACAGAACCACGAACATGATGCCAACCACCACCACGGTGGAGATGAACGCGGGCGAATACAGCACGGTCTGGGTGAACTTCTTGAACCTCTCGCTCTGGAGCTGGTTGACCAGCAAAGCCAGGATGATTGGAATCGGGAAGGCCACCAACAGTCCAAGGACGGCAATCCACAAGGTGTTACCGACCACCTGGCCGAACTGGTAGGAGTTCACGAACCTGATGAAGTGCGTCAGACCCACCCAGGGGCTGTCCGTGAACCCGTCCACCGGGTTGTAGTTCTTGAACGCGATCTGCACGCCGTACATCGGCCAGTACTTGAAGACCAGAATGTAGACAATCGCCGGGGCTAGTAATACGTATAACTGCCAGGCACGGGAAATCCTCTTCATGCGGAGCGAAAGAGAAATTTTTCGCTGCGGCACCGGCGCCGCAGCAGGACGGCCGCGTCGGGCCGGAATGGTGCGGCTCATGGCATCTCCTTAGGATGGGTCACGGAATTTCGTTCAATCAGAGGGCAGTCCATCAGCTCGACCCGGCCATCGGGTTCCGCGTCCTGGAGGATCAGCTCAACCGCGCGCCGGCCCATGGCGACGAACGGCAATTCAAAAGTGGTCAATCCCGGGCGAAGAAACGGCGCCAGAGTCGCCTGATTATCAAACCCCACGATCGAGACGTCCCCGGGGATGGAGAGGTGCAGGTCCGAGACGGCCTGGTAGGCACCCCAGGCGCCGCGGTCGTTCGCGCAGAAGATCGCGGTGGGCGGGTTGCTGGTGGTCATGAGCTCCATCGTGTACTTGTAGCCATGCTCCTCACCGCCTTGCCCGAAGCGGACCAGCGACGGATCAACGGCCAGCCCCGCTTCCTCAAGTGCCGCGCAGTAGCCCTCATAGCGGCCGACGGCGGCGGGAAGGCCGCTTTCAAGGGTTTCGATATTGATCATCCCCACCCGGGTGTGGCCCGCCTCGAGGAGTCGGCTCGTGGCCGCGTACCCGCCTTTGACCTCGTCCGGGGCGACGCTCGGGACGAGACCCGCCCGGTCCTGCGAATTCAGCACCACGGACCTGACGCCCGACAGGGCCTCAGGAACTTCCAGCCGCCGGTGATACATGGCGGCATAGACCACGCCGGCGACCTTATAAGAGAGCATGGTGTCCAAAGATGCGGCCTCGAGCTGCTTATCACCGCCGGTGTTTACCGAGAGCAGGAGGAGTCCGTCTTCCCAGGCCCGCTGCTGTGCGCCTTCGATGATGGCGCCTGCAAAAGGAGTGGTGGCCACGGAATCGCCAATGAACCCGATCATGCCGGCCACGCCCTCGCGAAGGACTTTGGCGTGGGCGTTGGTACGGTAGCCGAGCCGTTTCACGGCGTCCCGAACACGCTTGCGCGTATCCTCGGAGAAACGCGACCCGGAGGCTGAATTCAGCACCAGCGACACGGTGGCCTGTGAAACGCCGGCAGCAGCAGCGACGTCGTGCATTGTCGGTCCTGACTTTGGCCGTGATCCAGCCATGATGGGCACCTCCTCGGGCCAGTTGCTTTCGTGAGTTATTCGTATAACTTCGTAAACTGTATCGTGCATCACATCAGCGGTCAACAGGGCGAGTCGAACCACATAAATCCTCCGTTTAGACCCGCTAGGTGTATTGACCACGGACGTTAGGAACGCTCGGCGTGGATAGGTGACAAGAAGAAGACCTCCGAGTGGAGTGGGGCTTGTCTAAGAGTCCGATCCACAAGGAGGTCTTCAATGTCCCATG
>NZ_JAKFFD010000145.1:0-1799 GCF_036675385.1 Pseudarthrobacter sp.
GGGAAATTGTTAGCGCTCACAGTTGGTGGAGCGAAACGTACCTTCACCCGAAAGCCGAGCACATGAAGAACTGGGCAGGAAACCTCAATTACTCATCAGCGGACGTCGTGCGCCCGGAGTCGGTGGCTGAGCTCGCCCAGGTGGTGGCGCGTTCCAGCCAGGTCAAGGCCCTGGGATCGCGGCACTCCTTCAACCGCATCGGGGACACCGACGGCGTGCACGTGCTGCTGGATGCACTGCCGCAGCACATCGAACTGGACTCGGAAAAGCGGAGCGTCCGCGTCAGCGGCGGAGTGAGCTACGGCGCCTTGTGCCGTACGCAGCAGCGGGCCGGCCTGGCCATCCACAACCTGGCGTCGCTCCCCCACATTTCCGTGGCAGGGGCAGTCCAGACGGGCACCCATGGATCAGGTGTGAACAACCCCTCCCTGGCCGGAGCGGTGGAGGGCATTGATCTGGTCCGGCCCTCGGGCGAGCAGGTGTCGCTGTCCCGCGCGGACGGCGAGGAATTCCTGGGCAGCGTGGTGGCCCTGGGCGCCCTGGGCATCGTCACCGGCCTCCGGCTTGCCGTCCGGCCGAGCTTCAGCATGCGCCAGCGTGTGTTGGAAAACCTGCCGTGGGACCGGGCGCTGGCGGATTTCACGCAGCTGGTGTCCAGCGCCTACAGCGTGAGTCTTTTCACCGATTACACGGGCGATGGCATCAGCCAGATCTGGCTCAAGGCGCTGGACGCGGAGCCTCCCCTCGGTGAACTGTTCGGCGCCACGGCAGCCACCGGCCCGCGGCACCCGTTGCCGGGGATGTCGGCCGAGAACTGCACAGCCCAGATGGATGAGCCCGGGCCATGGCTGGACCGGCTGCCGCACTTCCGCCACGAGTTCACGCCCAGCAACGGTGAGGAACTGCAAAGCGAATTCATCCTGCCGCTGGAGCAGGCACCAGCGGCGATCCAGGCAGTGCGGAGCCTGGCGGACAAACTTGCGCCCCTGCTGTTTGTCTCCGAGATCCGGACCGGCGCCGCGGACGAGTTCTGGCTCAGCCCCTTCTACCGGCAACAGAGCGTTGCGCTGCACTTCACCTGGAAGCCGCTGCAGCCGCAGGTGGAAGCCGTTCTTCCGCAGCTCGAAGACCTGCTGCGGCCGCACGAGGCCAGGCCACACTGGGGCAAGCTCTTCACGCCCGGCAGCCACGACTGGGATGCCCTCTACCCCCGCTTGGCGGACTTCCGTTCGCTGGCATCGGCGCATGATCCAGAGGGAAAATTCCGCAACGGGCTGCTGGACAGCATCCTCGGCGTCCCGGCGGTGAACTCGCGGTAGGAGGCACCTTCCTGCGGCGCGCTGACAGGATCAATCTCCACGAAGCAGCCATCACCGAAGTCCACCGCCTCGTATAGCGATTTCTTCAGTCAGGGAGGCATCAGCCTCTCCCCCGACCTCATTAACGAGGCAGCCGAGGTGTATCCCCTCCTGATCCAACTTGTGGGCAACTATTTCTGGCTCGAAGCCGGCAAGGCTGGATGGAAACTGAACCAACGCCGCGTTCAGCGTGCGATCGCTGCCGCCCACAGACGGAATACCTTGGTGGTCGTCGAGTCGGCCCTCTCGGACATTTCTGACAGAGACCGCTAGTTCCTCGACACGATGGCCGCCCAGGATGGCCTCTCCGCGGCCGGTCAGATCGGCGCCATCCTCAAGGCAATGCCCAACGTCTTGTCCAATTACCGGAGCAGGCTCATCACTGCGGGCCCGCAGGCTACGGCAAAGTGGACTTCGCCATCCCCGGACTCCGCCAATACC
>NZ_JAKFFD010000238.1:0-1791 GCF_036675385.1 Pseudarthrobacter sp.
CCTTCAGGGACGCGGCGATGGTTGCAGCGTGGCTGTGGACCTGCTCGGCGATTGCCTTGAGGCCGTCGGGGCCGTGGTAGACGGCGTAGAACGAGGAGACGATGGCCAGCAGTGCCTGCGCGGTGCAGATGTTGGACGTGGCCTTCTCGCGGCGGATGTGCTGCTCACGGGTCTGCAGCGCCAGCCGGTAAGCGGGGGTCCCGGCGTCGTCCTTGGACACTCCGACCAGGCGGCCGGGCATGGACCGCTCCAGGCCCTTCGCCACGGCCATGTAGGCCGCGTGCGGGCCGCCGAAGAACAAAGGCACACCAAAACGCTGGGTCGAACCCACGGCGATATCCGCGCCCTGCTCCCCGGGAGGGGTGATCAGCGTCAGGGCCAACAGGTCCGCGGCGACCGTGACCAGCGCGCCGCGTTCCTTGGCTTCCTTGATGACGTCGGCGTGGTTGAAGACCCGGCCGGAAACACCAGGCTGCTGCAGCACAACACCGTTGATAACGCCGTCGGGCAGGCCCTGGGACAGGTCGGCGACCTCCACCTCGAACCCGAGGGCCTCGGCGCGGCCCTTCACGATGGCGATGGTCTGCGGCAGGCAGTCCGCATCCAGGACGGTCTTGCCGTCGCGGGCGTCCTTGTTCTTGTTTGCCCGGCGCATCATCAGCACAGCCTCGGCCACGGCGGTGGCTTCATCGAGCAGCGACGCGTTCGCGATGGGCAGGCCGACGAGGTCCTGGACCATGGTCTGGAAGTTCAGCAGCGCCTCGAGGCGGCCCTGGGAAATCTCCGGCTGGTACGGGGTGTAGGCCGTGTACCAGGCCGGGGCTTCGAGGATGTTCCGCCGGATCACCGCAGGCGTGACGGTGTCGTAGTAGCCCTGGCCGATCATCTGCACGGCCGTCTTGTTCTTCGCCGCGAGCTTCCGCAGCTCGGCAAGGACCTCAACCTCACTCAGGGCGTCCTTGAGGGCCAGCGGCTTGGCCTGGCGGATGGAGTCGGGGACGGCAACGTCCACGAGGCCGTCAACGCTGTCATAGCCAACGGCCTTGAGCATGGAGTCGATATCGGCCTGGCGGCGGGCACCAATATGCCGATCGGCAAAGGTGGAAGGGGACGACTGGATGGTCATGAAGGAACTCCATAATTCAGGTGGCGCGCTGGGTACGCCACATTGATTCGGGTTCCTCCCCGCTCTGTATTGGACCTGAGAGTTTCCGCGCCCACCTGCTTGCCGCAGGGTGACGCTTGCACCGTCGGTGAGCCCGTTGCCGGACTACTTTCCAGAGTTGCCTAACCGCGGCGGTACGTGGGCCTGAGAGATTCCCGGAGAGGATTTGCTCCTACGGCGCCTGCTGAACGTACCGGCAGGACTCTCCCGCCGCAGATCAAAAGCATGTGTCATTTTGTCCGTGACACGTCTCACAGGTTAGCCGGATTCTGGGCCGCGTGCAAGGCAGGGAGCGTGGATGCCAGTGCTACGTGGACGGCGGTTCCGCCGAGGACGCTCACGATGGCGTTGCGCCGCCAGAGGTGGAGGCCGGCGGTGGCGATGAGCCCCGCAGCGACTGCGGCGGCAACCGGCGACCGGCGTCAGGGATACGGGGGTGCGCCGCACTATGTAGTGCGGGTGCCTCTGCGCCCACACGGTGACACGCGGTGACGTGGCGGATGGCGGTGCGAAACCCTGCCGCTTACATGGGAAAGTCACGGGAACCCGGCTCTCTTTATCCTGCCTCTCGGCGAACAACCCCACGAGGGCCCGCGGCGACGTAGCATCAAGGTAGAGGCAGCCAG
>NZ_JAKFFD010000050.1:0-37794 GCF_036675385.1 Pseudarthrobacter sp.
GGAAGCCTGACTGCCGCGGGGCAGGCGAGCGGGCCAATGGTCGGCCCGAGCCTGGACGGCAACGGATTTGCCGCCATCGCTGATACCGACGACGGCGTCCTGGATGGCGACGCCCGCTGGGACCGCGCCGTTGGACCCATGCAGTTCATCCCCTCCACCTGGGAGCTTGCGGGACTTGACGGGAACGGTGACGGAGAAGCGGATCCCTTCAACATCGACGACGCCGCCCTCAGCGCGGCCGGGTACTTATGCGCCCATGGCCGCGACCTCACCGCCGCGAACGGATGGACTGATGCCATCTACTCCTACAACCAGTCCGATTCCTACGTGGACCAGGTGCGCCGCCAGGCCACCTCCTACGCCGAGAAGACGGGCACCACCGGATAAGGCAGCGCGGCTGCTGCCGTCCCGCCCGCAGTACCTCGGCTACCGGCGCAACGTCCCGGGATGGTGGCCGCGGCTCGGGTCCAGAGCCTGGTCCTCAGCCTCCCGTGCCGCGCTCCTGGGCGTTCGCCGGGCGAATAGAAAGCGCTGCTGCACCACGCAGCTGACGGTCAGGAGGGCGATTTCGGCAAGGATCTTGGCCGGCAGTGCTGCAACGGAGAGCGCGTCCAGGGCCGAGATCAGGCCATAGTTGGCGGCGAGGAGAACAAGAACCAGGCCGAAATAGCGCAGGGCGACGAGGAACAGTTCCGGGGCGCCGAATTCCAGGCCGAGCCGGCTGAACGGTGCCACCACTACGAAACCGATGACGGTGGACCTGATGTATGCGTTCGTCCCGGTCTGGGCCACCGAACAAAACGTGAGCGCCGCCGTCGTCGGACTGCTGCTGGCCCTCCGGGCTGCAGTGTCAGTCGCCAGCAGGGTGGGGCTTACCCGGCTGATCGGGCGCTTCGGACGCAAGGCGATGCTGATCGTGTCCATTGGCGCCGCAGTCCTATCCCTGGCCGCCCTTCCGCTCGTGGGTCCCTTTGGTGCCATTGCGGTGATGATCGGGCTGGGACTTGGGCTCGGCATTCCGCAACCGCTAACCATGGCCTGGGTGGTGTCCCTGACTGCGTCCTCAAGCCACGGAGCGGTCCTGGGCCTGCGCATGACGGTCAACCGGCTGGCGCAGATTACACTGCCCATCGCCGTCGGCTCTTTCGCCGCACCCCTTGGCGTGCTGGGGATATTCTGGGCCAACGCCGCGCTGCTCCTGGGAGCCATCGCGGTAGTCGCAGGGTCCGACGCCGGCCGGCCGCCTGAGGCTGAATAGGTTACGTCAGCTGGTGGGCAAGCGAGCGGGCAGGCGCCAGGATGCGGCTTACTGCTGCCGTTGCGGCGTCGACTGCTGGCGGGCGGGGGCATCCGCCGGGCAGAGCCGCAGTGCGAGCTCCTGCAGTTCCTTGGGGTGGAATGGCTTGGTCAGGTAGGCAGCAGCGCCGGAGGCCATTCCGGCCAGGATGTCGTCCTCCTCGGACCTGGCCGTGAGGAACAGCATGGGAGCGGTGCTTAAGGCACGGATTGCCCGGGCTACGACGTGCCCGTCCATGTCCGGCAGGCCAAGGTCCAGTGTGATCAGCGCAACCGATGGTTCAGCGGCCGCGGCAATTCCTTCGGCGCCGTTGGCGACCGAACGTACGGAAAAGCCTGCGCGGGTCAGGACCACCGTGATCAGACCGCGGATGTCGTCGTTGTCCTCGATGACAAGACAGATGCGTTTTGTTTCCATGAAAGCCCCTCAGCCAGCTTTGCCACCAGTGTACGGGGCCGGTGGGGTGGGTAAACCGTCAAAGCGACGTATTCCGCAACCCGCCCGTCGGTCATCTCAGCGGACACCTCGATGGCCGCCGCCGGCGGGGCCGGGTTCAGCCGTCGTATTGGGTCCGGGCCGGCCCCTGGCCCAGCGCATTCACCACGGCCGCGGCGACGATATGCAGCTTGGAATTACGGGTGCTGGACGCCGCTTTGAGGAGCTCGAATGCGTCCTGCTGGCTGCACCGGTTCTGGGCCATGATGATGCCCACCGCCATGTCGATCACCGTGCGTGATTCGAGGGTGGCACGCAGATGCGCCGCAGTCTCGCTGTAATGCGCGAAACGCACCGCAAGCCGCAGGGCCAGCGAGGTCTGGCGGACGAAATCCTCGGCAGCCTTCAGGACGCGGCCTTCGAAGCGGGAGGTCCGGTGGGAGTAGAGGAGCAGGGTGGCTTTGGTTTCCCCCTCCAGCCGGAATGGGATGGCCAGGACTGACCGGATGCCTTGGTCCAGGACGGCTTCGCAGTATCCGGGCCAGCGCGCTTCGTCTTTCACGTCAGCAACATGGACCGTCACCTGCTCCAGCGAGGCAGCCATGCCCGGGCTTTGCTCGGACTGGTATTCAATCTGGCTGACAGCGCGGGCAGCGGCGCCGCTGCTGGCAATGGTGGCCGCCTTGCGCTGACGCAGGAGAGTGATGCCGCACAGCACTTCGTCGCCGGGTTCGGAAAGGGTGCTGGCCGACACCCGGGCAAGCTCATCCAGGAACTCCTCCACGTCGGAGCTGTTGAGGAGTTCTTCGTGGAGGTGCTCGGTGATTGATGTAGCTGTTTTTGGTGTTGACTCGCTGGCCACGGTTCTTAGTGCCATTCGCTCAGGTCAAAGGAGCCGGTAACCCTCCGCACAACCCTGCCGTAGTGGCAAAAGGGTGGCGACGGTCGCTGGATCGACGAACTGTCCAACGGCCTGCTGCTAAACCGATATCCAGAAGTATATACAGGCCAGAGCCTTGGGAAGCGCCACAAGGCGGCCAGGCCAGGGGGACTCAGGGACTACCTGCTTACCGTGTGGGGGCACCGCCGGAGGATCCGGCAGTGAGGCCTCTGGGCTTGAAACTACAAGGAGTGCGGATGGTTCCTGAACGCTTGTGCGAAGATTCCCGGCGCATCGGACACCTCACCCCTCGTCGACGAAGACTGAGTACCCTGCCCCTCACCCAAGAGGTCGTGGCCGAGGAGGTCTGCAAAAGTCCAGTACTGCTACGCGTTGTTGGGATCACCAGCGCCGGGAAGTATGGGCGTCATCGATCAGCCGGAAGCAAGGTCCCTTAGTGGTTCCCGATGGCTGTGCGTCTCAGCATCTGTCTTTACCCCCAGCCCAAAGGAGTCTCTCTCATGCGCAAAATGACCAAGAAGAACAAGGTCTTGGCAGCAGCCGGTGCCCTGGCACTGGTGGCCGGCGGCGGCGGCGCTGCCTACGCCTACTGGACCACCACCGGCGACGGCTCAGGCGAAGCGACCAACTCGGAAGGCGGCGGCACGGTCACCCTGCACGCTGCGTTCGAGGGCGGACTGACGCCCGGAGACTCCCGCACGGTGACCTACACGGCGGACAACGCCGACCCGAACACCAGCACCCAGGTGGGGGTCCTGACCGCCAGTGTGAGCACGGACGTCGCGGGCTGCCTTCAGGCCTGGTTCGACGTCACTGCGGACACCAGCAACACCACGGTCGCGAAGAACTCGACCGACACAATTGTCGGCAGCGGAACCCTGACGTTCAATGACAGCGCAACGGTGGACCAGAGCGCTTGCAAGGGCGCCGTCGTCACGATCACTGTCGGCAGCGTCTAACAGTCTTCGCCGGCGGGAGGAGCAGGGGCCTTCCTGCCGGCGAATTCCACCGCCTCCCCCTCAATTCAGAACAGGCCAGAAGGGCTGAACGTGCAGAATGATTCTGGGTACTTCCGCACAGTCATGCGAAGAACCACCACCGCAGCGAAGGTGCTGTTGGTGGGTCTTGTGGTGATGCTCGTTTCGGCGGGCACTATCTTCGCGGCCAGCCAGGGCGGGAGCCAGGGCAACACCACAAAGGGCGTCACCATCCAGGTGAATCCCTCCAGCCGGACGGTTGACCGGGGCGACCCGGTCAACTATTCGGTGTCCCTGACCTCCACCAACGGGTTCAGCGGCAGCGTCACCCCCACTGTTTCGGGCCTGCCGGCCAGTACGACGGCGGCCTTCGCACCGGCGTCGGTGACGCTGGGTTCCGGTAAAACCGCCACAGTGGTGCTCACCGTAACGACGTCGGCAACCACTCCGGACGGCAAAGCGGACCTGACCATCGCCACGGCCGCCGGCGCAAGCCAGGCCGCCGCCGTCGTGGTCCAACTGCACGTCCTTTCGTCCAAGAAGTCCTTCACCATTTCCGGGAATCTGGGCACGCAGCTCACGCCGGGTGCCACGCTGCCGCTGAATCTTTCTTTTGCCAATCCCAACAACAAGAGCCTGGCGCTGACCAGCCTGTCCGTCGCCATCACCAGCATCACCCGGACGCAGGCGGCAGCGGCAGCAGCGCTTCCCTGCACGGCGTCGGACTACGTGGTGACCAACTACACCGGCTCCTATCCGTTCACGGTTCCTGTGGGCTCCAGCTCGCTCCAATCACTCGGCACCGCTCCTGCACTGTGGCCTAAAATCGCCATGCTGGACACGGCGCTGAACCAGGACGGCTGTAAGGGCGCCACCCTGCAGTTCTCGTACTCCGGAGCAGGAGAGGGGAACTGAGATGACACGCACAACGAAAACCACCCCCCAACGGCTGGCTGCTAAGACTGCGGCAGCAACCGTCGCCCTCTGCCTCGCCACGGGAGTGGGCGGAGCGTACGCCTACTGGGCCACGGTGGGTGCCGGATCCGGCGCCGCCACCAACGGCACCATGGCCACCGTCACCGTCGAGGCCCTCGTGGCGGGCGACAGCCCGCAGAACACCCTTGTCCCGGGCGGCACCGCCGATGTTGCCGTCCGGGCACACAACCCCAACGGCCACGCCGTGCAGGTCTACGCCATCCGCGGCAACGGGGCTGTGACGGTGGTCGGCAACCCCGCGGGCTGCCCCGGCACCGGAACCGGCGTGACTTTCGTTGAACCTGCCGTTCCGCTGGCCCCGACAGTGAGTATTCCGGCGAACTCGTCTGTGCTGATCACCCTGCAGGGCGCCGCCGCCATGTCCACGGCATCGCTGTCAGGCTGCCAGGGCGCCACGTTCAATCTGCCCGTCACTTTGGAGGCACGGAAATGAGCCGCCCTATCCCTCCCAGGCGGCCGGTGGTTGAGCCTGTCGAAACCAGGCCACGACTGCTCCGCCCGAATCGCCAGGCCCGGATGGCCGGCGTTATGGCTGTAGCCCTCGTCATTTCCTGGGGCGCCCCGGCGGCCAGCGCCTACTGGCAGACCCTCAGCAGCAACAACGGCGGCGCCGGGGCCGATGCCATCGTTGCCGTGGCCGCGCCGACGGCGTCCGCTTCGGCAGGTGCTGCCTCCGTCAGTTGGGCGGCAAGCACGACGGCGGCGGGCCGGCCTGTCTCTGGCTACACCGTTGCCCGCTACTCATCCGTAACCGGCGGTACCAAGGTTGCAGCTGGAGGAACCTGCGCTGGAACAGTCACCACGCTGAGCTGCAGCGAACCTGCCTTGCCTTCCGGCACCTGGTATTACACGGTTACACCTGTGCTCGGCTCGTGGGCGGGGCCGGAGTCTGCCCGCAGCGTGGGAGTCTTCGTCGCCGACACGACGAAGCCGGACCCGCCGGTGATCATCGCACCCGCATACGTCAACAGTCTCAACGTTTCAAGCGTCCCAGTCCGTGGCACCGCCGAGCCAAGTTCATCGGTGACAGTTACTGTTTCGGGGTCCGGTTCGCTTCCTGTCTCTAAGACGGTCGCTGCCACCGAGAGCGGAGACTGGACCACAGCCGATTTCAACCTCACGGCCTTCAGCCCCGGAGCCGTCACCTACACTGCCACCGCCAAGGATGCGGCAGGTAATGTGAGTGATCCCCGAATAGTGACGCGCACCAAGGACGTCTCCGTGCCAATTGCTTCCACAGTTAGCCTCGAAAACGGCGGAACGAGCGGCATCATGGATCTGGGGGACAAGATTTTCCTCAAGTTCAACGAGGCGCTTGACCCGTCAACAATCTGCAGCGGCTGGTCGGCGGCCGGCGGCAGCCAGACGGTGAACCAAGTGCTTGTTACCGTGGGTTCCGATGACGTCCTCCGCCTGACAACGGACGGCTGTACAACTATGAGGGTCGGGAAAGTTGGGCTTGTCGGCAATTATGCGGGCACAGACGGGTTGACCTTCACGGGATCATCCCTTTCATGGAACGTAACAGCGAATCAACTCACTATTACGCTCGGTACCGGTACCGGCTCGCCCCTGGACGTGAATGGCAACGTGAGACCCAACTACACCCCCGACGCCGGGATCGCGGACATCGCTGGCAATCCATTGTCCGCCGCGCAAATTGCCGGGACGAACTCCAAGTTGTAGCCCCCCAATCCAACGCCAGCCTCCAGGTGCCCTCCCGGAGGCTGGCGTTGTGCTGCGACTTGTGGGCAGAATGAAGCACACGTTGGCGCAGCCGACAGTGGACCCGAGACCAGCCGGCAAGGACGCCGCGGAGGGACAGGAACATGACCAGACTGCTCATCATCGGGCCGCCGGGCTCAGGGAAAGGCACCCAAGCGGTGCAGATCGCCAAGCACTTCCGCATTCCGACCGTATCCACGGGCGAAATCTTCCGGATCAACGTCAGCGACGAGACGCCGCTGGGCGTAGAGGCCGCCAAGTATCTCGACGACGGCGCTTTTGTCCCGGACCATCTCACCAACGCCCTGGTCAAGGACCGGCTCCTCGACGCCGATCTGCAGCCCGGATTCCTGCTGGACGGATACCCCAGGACAGCTCCCCAGATCATGGAACTGGACAACATACTGGCGTCCCAGGGCCACCGCCTCGACGCCGTGGTGGAACTCCGCGCACCGGATTCCGAACTGGAGCAACGGATGCTGCGGCGGGCCAAGGAACAAGGCCGGAAGGACGACACCATCGAAGTGTTCCGGCACCGGCTGGACCTCTACCACCGCGAAACCCACGAGGTCGTGGCGGTCTACGCCGGCCGGGGCATATTGGTTTCGGTGGATGGCAGCGGTGACCCAAGTGCCATCACCACACGTGCCATTGCCGCCGTCGAAAAGTTCCTGGCCACCCGGGTGTCCCCATGAGAATTGCAGTGACCGGAGGCAGCGGAAAACTGGGACGGCATGTGGTCCGCAGGCTGACCGACGACGGCCACCAGGTGCTGAACCTGGACCGGGCGGGGGAGCGGCACCGCGGGTTGGCAATCGTGGACCTGCGCAACTATGGCCAGGTCCTTGACGTGTTCCTCGGTCTCGACGACCGGCATGACGGCTTCGACGCAATCGTCCATCTGGGAGCCATTCCGGCGCCTGGCATCATCCCGGATGCCGCCACCTTCGAGAACAACATGCTCTCGACCTACAACGTCTTCCAGGCGGCGCGGCGGGCCGGCATCAAGAAGGTGGTTTACGCCTCCAGCGAGACGGTGCTGGGACTGCCGTTCGACGTCGACCCTCCCTACCTCCCGGTGGATGAGGAATACCCGGCCCGGCCCGAGAGCACGTACTCACTCGTGAAGCACCTCGAGGAGCAGATGGCGATCCAGCTGACGCGCTGGGATCCCGAGCTCAGCATTGCGGGCCTGCGGTTCTCCAACGTCATGGATCCTGAGGACTACGAACGGTTCCCGTCGTTCGATTCGGACGCCGGTGCGCGGAAGTGGAACCTCTGGGGCTACATCGACGGGCGCGACGGCGCACAGGCTGTGGCGCGTGCGCTGGAAAACGGCCAGCCCGGGTTCCAGGCATTCATCATCGCGAACGCGGACACTGTCATGACGCGTTCCAGCGCCAGCCTCGCCGCGGAGGTGTTCCCCAACGTCACCGTGACCAAGGAGTTGGGCGAACACGAGACCTTGCTGTCCATCGACAAGGCCCGGCGCCTGTTGGGCTACGAGCCTGAACACACGTGGCGGACCTACCACTCCAACAGGACCACGCCCACGGAAGACTGAATCGCGGAAGACTGAATCGCGGAAGGCTGATCGGAAGGGTAGGCGGGGGAGGGCGGTCCCTCAAGAATTCCGCAGGCGCCGAAGGGTTGGCGCAAGATCAGCTCAATTCCCGGCCGCGGCGCGTGGCGGGCTCCTAATCTGGTGATAGGCGGGGATTTGTTGCCGCCAGCATCAATCCAGACCGTCACACTAGGACCCCGCCATGCGCACCTTCCGTTTTGTGCTGACCGCTGCCGCCATGCTGATTTCTGTTGTGGCCCTGACCGCCTCGGGCCTGCCCGCCGCCGCCGTTGCATCGCCCGTTGCCCCGGGTGGCAAAGAAGCAAGCGTCCGCTATCTGGTCCGCTTCACCGCGGAAACGGACGTCCCGGCCGAGGCGGCGCGCCTCAAGTCCCAGGGCCTCGGCATCGGCCGCTCCTTTTCGCACGCCCTGCGTGGCGCCGTGGTCACGGCGACGCCGGCGCAAGCCGCGGCATTGTCCCGTGCGGCGGGCGTCGCGTCGGTTGAAGTGGATGCGCCCATCACACTCTCCGCAACGCAGCAGCCCGCGCCATGGGGGTTGGACCGCGTGGACCAGCGGCCCCTGCCCCTTTCGGGTTCCTACACCTGGACCGCCGCCGGCGCCGGAGTCAACGCGTACGTGGTGGACACCGGCGTGCTCGCGTCGCACTCAGAGTTTGCCGGCCGCGTGGCAGCAGGCTGGACAGCAGTGGCCGATGGCCGCGGATCCGGCGACTGTAACGGCCACGGCACCCATGTGGCCGGAACGGTGGCCGGAACCACCTACGGCGTGGCCAAGGCGGCGACGATCGTCCCCGTCCGGGTGCTGGACTGCACCGGCTCCGGCTTCAACTCCGACGTCGTTGCCGGCCTGGACTGGATCGCCGCCAACCACGCCGCGGGAACCCCCGCCGTGGTGAACATGAGCCTGGGCGGAGTGGCCAGCGCGGCCGTGGATTCGGCGCTCCAAGGTGTCATTAACGACGGCGCTACTGCAGTGGTTGCCGCCGGCAACTCTGCCGCGGACGCCTGCGGGAGCTCGCCGGCGCGGCTCCCCGCAGCGGTCACGGTGGCAGCCAGCGATTCCGCCGAC
Source organism: Pseudarthrobacter sp. (assembly GCF_036675385.1). NCBI lineage: Bacteria > Bacillati > Actinomycetota > Actinomycetes > Micrococcales > Micrococcaceae > Pseudarthrobacter > Pseudarthrobacter sp. The sequence goes on from NZ_JAKFFD010000050.1 coordinate 8,989, forward strand.
CGTCAGGCCTCCTTCTCCAACTTCGGTTCCTGCGTGGATCTGTATGCACCCGGCGTCGGTATTGTCTCCGCCTCGTACAGCTCGGCCACCGCAACCGCTTCCATGTCCGGCACATCCATGGCAGCGCCCCACACGGCCGGCGCCGCGGCCGTGTTGCTGTCCCAGAACCCGGCGCTCACGCCCGCCCAGGTCGCTGCGTCGTTGGCCTCGAACGCCACTGCCGGCGCCATCACGGGCATCGGCACCGGAACGCCGAACCGCCTGCTGTACGCCGCCGCACCGGCACCGGCACCTGCGCCCGCACCGGCTCCCGTGGCGCCTGCCCCCACAGTTACGGCCAAATCACCCGCAGCACAGTCGACGGCGGTGCCCGTGGCCAGCAACGTGACGGCCACGTTCAGCAAGGCCGTCCAGGGTGTTGGTGCCGGAACGTTTGTGCTCCGGAACGCCGCCGGCACCGCCATCCCGGCAACGGTCAGCTACAACGCCACAACCAAAACGGCCACCCTCGATCCCTCCGCCAACCTGGCCGCGGATGCCACCTTCACGGCGACGCTGGTGGGCGGCGCCACCGCCATCCGCGACACCGCAGGCACGCCCTTGGCCGGCACGAGCTGGACGTTCACCACCGGCCCGGCGCCCACGGTCACAGGGTTCACTCCGGGCAGCAACTCCCAACTCGTCAGGCGGAACAACAACCTTTCGGTGACCTTCAGTGAGCCGGTCCAGGGCGTCAGCGCCGCCACGTTCACGGTGAAGAACGCCGCCACCGGGGCCGTGGTCACGGCCGCCGTCTTCCGCAACGGCACCACCAATCAGTGGATCCTGGACCCGCAGAACACCTTGGCAGCCAAGACGAAATACACGGTGACTGTAACCGGCGGCGGGACGTCCATCCGCGACCTCGCAGGGAATCAGTTGGCCACGAAGACGTGGCAGTTCACCACGGGTTCGTTCTAGCTGTCGGTGGTGGAAAGGGAGGCCGATGGCGGCAATTGGGGGGCGCCGTCGGCCTCTGTTGTGTGCTGCGGGGTTGTGTGCCGCGGGGTTGTGTGCTGAGGGGAAGCATCCGGCGACTCGCCATGGTTGTGCTCGGACCAGATATAGCCCACTTCCTCAGCGAACTGTTCCACGATCCTGCTCATGGCGGCATGGGCGGCGCCGGCCTCACCGCGCTGGATGGCGCTGGCCACGTCAACGTGCAGCTGCAGTGCTTCGTGGTGGGGCAGGTGTGGCATCAGGCCGTGCTCCGTCCGGCCGGTCAGGACCTCTGTCACAAGTGACTGGAACTGCGCAAACATGGCGTTGCCTGATGCGTTGAGGACGGCGGCATGGAACTCCACGTCCAGCAGGAGGAATTCCTCCTGCGCTCCGCGCTGGCCCGCGGCCCACAACCGCGCAGCCAGTGAGACAAGATCGCTGCCGGCATCCCAGGACGCCCGTTCGGCTGCGAGCCGGGCAGCTTGTGGTTCGATCGCGCCACGGAGTTCGTTGAGGGCCTGAAGCTGCTCCAGACGCCGGGACGAGGCCAGCCGCCAACGGATCACCTGGGGATCGTAAAGGTTCCAGGCCTCTTCGGGCTGCACCACGGTGCCGAACCGCCTGCGGGATGCCAGCATGCCTTTGGATGACAGAACGCGGGCGGCTTCCCGGACCACGGAGCGGGAGACCTTGTGCTGCGCCTCCAGCTCGTCCAGCCGCACTACCGAATTCGGCGCGAGGGACCCCTCCGCAATGGCGAGTCCCAGGCTCTGGACCAACGCAGTATGCCGGTCGGTAGGGGACTCCGCCTTTGGGGTTTTCATAGATAAATCATACTGGTTGCCAAAAGGGGTTGTTTAAGTCTGCCTTATTTACCTATGCTCTCTTCCAGAGCAGATGTAAAGATGCATTTGTAGATGGCTGGACAGTGACGTCAGCCTGGAAGCAAGGGAGTCGTCATGAAGCGACGTTCAGTAATGAAGTACGCGGCAGTCGCCGCGGCACTTTCCATGGGGCTCACCGCCTGCGGCGGAGGCAGCGGCAGCAGCGACGCCAAGGAATCCGGCATCGTCCGGGTAACTCTCGCAAACCACGTCTGGACCGAAGGCATCAAGGCCGCCATCCCGGAATTCGAGAAATCCTCGGGGCTCAAGGTGGAACTGACCCAGCTGGGCGAAGACCAGCTCTCGGACCAGTACAACGTCAAGCTCAACGCAGGCAGCGACGAGATCGACGTGATGATGTACCGCCCGCTCCAGGAAGGCAAGGCGTTCGCGAAGAACGGCTACCTCGCGGACCTGACCAGCAAGGTCTCCTCGGATTCCGGCTGGGACTGGAAGGACTACCAGGAGGGACCGGTCAAGGCCACCACCGCGGACGGCAAGGTTGTGGGCGTCCCCATCATCACCGAGCGCGAAGTCCTCTACTACCGCAAGGACCTGCTCAAGGCCGCCGGCCTTGAGGTCCCCAAGACCATGGAGGAGCTTGAGGCGGCCGCCAAGGCCATCAAGGAAGCCAACGCGGACACGGCCGGCTTTGTGGCCCGCACCGGCAAGTCCGCCGCCGTCACCCAGTTCTCCAGCTTCCTGTACAGCTTCGGCGGCGACTTCACCGACTCCAGCGGCAAGTCCACCGTCAACTCGGCAGCCGCCAAAGAGGCCTACGCGTACTACGGCGGCCTGATCAAGAACTACGGCCCCGCCAACGTCAGCACGGATATGAGCTGGCCCGAGGCGATGGCCATCTTCACACAGGGCAAGGCCGCCTTCTACACCGAGGCGGACTCGCTCTACAAGAACGCCACCGATCCGGCCAAGTCCAAGGTGGCCGAGACGGTCGGGTTCGCCGCCCTGCCCGCCGGTCCCGCCGGTTCCAAGCCGTACAACATCCCGTCCTGGGGCCTGGCAGTGAACGAGGCCTCGGGCAACCAGGACAACGGCTGGAAGTTCATCCAGTGGGCCACCAGCAAGGAACGCACCCTGGCCGCGCAGAAGGCCGGCGTCCCCGGACCCCGAGCCTCCGTCTGGGCTGACTCCGCGGGAACCTCCACGTACCCGAAGGACCTGGCCGAAGCCATTGCCGCCAGCGCCAAAAACGGTGTGGGCCACGACCGTCCCGAGGTAGTCACCGTAGGCAAGGCCCGCGAAATCGTGGGCGAGCCGATCGTTGCCAGCATCACCGGCGCCGACGCGTCCGCCGCAGCAGACTCGGCCCACGTGGCCTTCCAGAAGTTCCTGGACAGCGAAAAGAAGTAACGCACGCGGTGCACGGGGCCTCAGCCAATGAGGCCCGGTGCACGCAACAGCCCCGGCGGGACGGCAGTGACGCTGCCGTCCCGCCCCGGCCATTCTTCACCCCCCAACTCCTTAGGTGAACCATGTCTGTAATGACTCCTCCCCGCAGCGCAGCCCGGAACGCAGGCCGTGCTCCCGGTGCCCGCGAAAAATTCTCTGACTGGGCCAACCGGCACCGCAAATGGCTCTTCGCAGCCCCGGCGATGGCCTTCGTCGGCGTCCTGATCATCTTCCCGCTGGCCTGGACGCTGTACCTGAGCCTCACCGATTCGCAGGGCTCCGTCCGCGCAGCCACCGAATTCATCGGCCTGGAAAACTACCTGACGGTCCTGTCCGACGTCGAACGCTTCTGGCCCGCTGTGGGCCGCACACTCACCTTCACCGGAATTGCCCTGGTCTGCGAAGTGGCGCTCGGCATGGGCATCGCCCTGCTGCTCTGGCGGCCCTTCCGCGGCGAAAAGTGGGTCCGCGTGGCCATCCTGCTGCCGCTCGTGGCAACCCCGGTGGCCGTCGGCATGATGTGGCGGCTGATCTTCGACCCCAACATCGGGTTCGCGAACCAGCTGCTCGCCGCTGTGGGCATCCCCGCCCAGCCCTGGCTCTCCGGCCAGGACACCGCGCTCGGCACCACCATCTTCATGGACGTGTGGCAGTGGACCCCCATGGTGGTCCTGATCCTGCTCGCCGGCCTGACCTCCCTTTCCGAGGAGCCCGACGAGGCGGCACGCATGGACGGAGCCAACGCGTTCCAGCGCTTTTTCTTCATCACGCTGCCCCTGATGATGCCCACGGTGATTGTGGCCATCCTGCTCCGGGGCATCGACGCCCTGAAGACCTTCGACATCCTGTACGCCACCAAGGGCAAGGGCGGCGGGTCCTTCCACGAAGTGGAGACCCTGAACGTCTACGCCTACGGGCTGAGCTTCGACTACAACCAGTACGGGCTGTCCTCCGCGGTGCTGATCCTGTTCTTCATGATCATCATCGGCTCCATGTGGCTGCTGACCATGCGCAAGAAAGCGGTAAGCAAATGACCGTTCTGTCAGAAAACACAGAAAACACCAAAGCCCAAGCGTCCGCCGGGCAGCCCCGGCAGCCCCGGCCGGTCCGCCGGCCGAAGAAGCCCCTCGGCACCCGCGCCTACAAGGTCTTCCGCGTCGCGGCCCTGATCGCCGTGGTGCTGTTCCTGGTGGCACCGCTGTTCTGGATGCTGCTGGCCTCGCTGAAGACCAACGTTGACATCTACGACACCGCCAAATCGTTCATCTTCAGCCCCACGTTCGAGAACTACGCAAACGTGCTGCAGCGCAACAACTACTTCGTCTTCATCTTCAACAGCTTCTGGGTGGCCTTTGTCTCCACGGCCCTGTCGCTGGTGCTGGGAGTCCCGGCCGCGTACGCCATGAGCCGGTTCACCATGCACCGCTCGGCCCTGGTGGTCCTGATGGCCCGCGTCATCCCGGGCGTCTCGCTGCTGGTGCCCTGGTACTACGTGTTCTCCAACCTGAAAATGGTGGGCGGGTTCGAGGTGCTGATCCTCAGCCACATGTTCGTTGCCCTGCCGCTGATCGTCTACATCATGATGAGCTACTTCGATTCGCTCCCGCTGGAACTGGAGGAATCGGCGCAGGTGGACGGACTCACCCCCATCGGCGCGTTCCAGCGCATCACCCTGCCGCTGTCCGTGGCCGGCATGGCCACTGCCGGCATCCTGTCCTTCATCTTCTCGTGGAACAACTTCATGTTCGCCCTGGTGCTCTCCGGGTCCAAGACCAAGACGCTGCCGGTGGCGATCTTCGACTTCGTCTCCTACGCGAGCATCGACTGGGGCGGACTCATGGCGGCCGCCACCGTGGTGACCATCCCCATCATGATCATTGCGCTCTTCACGCAGAAGTACATCGTCTCCGGCATGACCGCCGGAGCTACCAAGGGCTAGGTCCGGCATGACACTCATCAGCAGAATTGAAACCTTCCTCGTCGCGCCGCGGTGGCTGTTTGTCCGGATCGAGACCGAGAGCGGGATTGTCGGCTGGGGCGAGGCAACCTGCGAGGGGCGCAGCGAAACGGTCCGCACCGCCGTCGGGCAGCTCTCGGAGCTGCTGATCGGCAACGACGCCCTCCGGATCGAGGACCACTGGCAGGTCATGACCAAAGGTTCCTTCTACCGCGGCGGACCCATCCTGGCCAGCGCCGTCTCGGGACTGGACCAGGCACTGTGGGACATCGCGGGCAAGCACTTCAACACCCCCGTGCACCAGCTCCTGGGCGGCCACGTCCGCGACAGGATCCGGATGTACGGCTGGGTGGGCGGGGATGAGCCGAACGAGGTGGCGGACCAGATCAGCGCCCAGCTGGAAGTGGGCCTGACCGCCGTCAAGATGAATGCCAGCGGCCGGATGAGCCCCGTCGCCTCGGTGGCCGAGATCGACGGCGTCGTCCGCCGTGTTGCCGCGGCCCGCGAGGTGCTGGGGGACCACCGTGACGTCGCGGTTGACTTCCACGGCCGCTTCAGCCTCGCCAACGCCCGCCGGGTGGCGCCGCTGCTGGAACCGTACCGGCCGTTCTTCCTCGAGGAACCCGTCGTCCCGGAAAACACGCACCTGCTGCGCGAATTCACCTCGTCAACCACGACGCCGGTTTCCACCGGTGAGCGGCTCTACAGCCGGCAGGAATTCCTGCCCGCCCTGCAGGCCGGCATCGCCGTGGCCCAGCCGGACCTTTCGCACGCCGGCGGCATCACCGAGGTCCGCAAGATCGCCTCGTTGGCGGAGATCTACGACGTCCAGCTGGCCCCGCACTGCCCCCTGGGGCCGCTGGCCCTGGCGGCGTGCCTGCAGGTGGGCTTCGCGACGCCCAACTTCCTGATCCAGGAACAGAGCATCGGCATCCACTACAACAAGGGCGCCGAAGTCCTGGACTACGTGGTGGACAAGTCCCCGCTGAAGTTCGTGGACGGCCACATTGAACGGCTGACCGGTCCCGGCCTCGGCATTGAAATCGACGAGGCCGTGGTCCGCGCGGCGGACAAGCGCGGCCATGCCTGGCGCGGGCCGGTCTGGCGCCACTCGGACGGATCCTTTGCAGAATGGTAAACAACATGACTGACAGCACTGACGTTTCTGACAGCACGAACAGCACGAACAGCACGAACATCACGCCCGAAAGCCTGCTGGCCGGAATCCGGGAGTCGCGGCTCGTGGGAATCGTGCGCGGCACCGACGGCAAGGCCGCGGCGCAGGCCGCCCTCGCCGCGATGGCGGAAGGGTTCACGTTCGTCGAGATCGCCCTGACCACGCCGGGGGCGCTGGATGCCATCCGCGAGGTCCGTGCCGCCGCACCGGCGGGCTGCTACGTCGGCGGCGGAACCGTCCTGACGGTTCAGGACGTGGACAACGTCGCCGAGGCCGGCGGCCAGTTCATGGTCACGCCGTCCCTGGCCGCATCCATCCAGGAATCGGCGCGGCGGGGAATCCCGGTGCTGGCCGGTGCCCTGACGCCCAGCGAGGCGTACGAAGCGATGAACCGCGGGGCCACAGCCATCAAGCTGTTCCCCGCCTCCATCGGCGGCCCCGGCTACCTCAAGGCGCTGCGCGATCCCTTCCCCGGGATCCCGTTCATCGCCGTCGGCGGCGTGGGCATTGACGAAGCGGCGGGCTACTGGGAAGCCGGCGCGATCGCCGTCGGACTTGGCGGACCGCTGTTCGGCGATGCCGGCTCCGGCGGTGACCTGGCCCCGATGCGCGGGCGTGCCCGCGCGTTTGTGGACCTGGCGGACTCCTTTGCCCGCCGGACGGCCGCGGCGACCGTAGCGACCGCCGCAGCAACCGCCGCCGCGGGCGTGCGGTGAGCGCCGCCGTCGACCTCCTCACGTTCGGCGAATCCATGGTGTCGCTGCGGTCCGCCGGGCCGCTGTCCGCCGGCGGAAGCCTGGCCATGCACGTGGCGGGTGCCGAATCGAACGTCGCCGTGGGGGTTGCGCGGCTGGGACACACAGTCGCGTGGGCCGGTGCAGTCGGCGCCGATCCGCACGGCGAATTCATCCTGCGGCAGCTCCGCTCCGAGGGTATCGGGACGCAGTGCCGGGTGGATCCGTCCCGCAGCACGGGCGTGATGTTCCTCGAGCAGCGGACCGCGGACGTCACCCGGGCCTTCTACTACCGCGCGGGTTCGGCCGGTTCCACCGTCAGCCGGGACGACGTGGACAGTGCCCTCGGTGCCGGTCCGCGTGTGCTGCACCTGACCGGCATCACCCCCGCGCTCAGCCCGGAAGCCCGGAAGGCGTTTGAATACGCTGCCGAGCGCGCCGCAGCCGACGGTGTGGTGGTCTCCCTCGACGTCAATTACCGCGGCCGGCTCTGGTCCCGGGACGAGGCCCGCGCCGTGCTGGGCCCCATCGCCCGGCACGCCAGCATCCTGATAGCGTCCGACGACGAGCTGGACCTCGTGGCGTCCGCCGCCTTGAGCGGCTCCGATTCCATGGGGTACGACGACGCCGAAACCGCGCTCGCTGCCTCGTTGCTGGAGCAGGGGGTTGGGGAAGTCGTGGTCAAGCGGGGAGCAGCCGGCGCCGGGGTCCATACCGCCTCCGGAAGGTTCGAGGCTCCCGCCGTCGCGGTGACAAGCATCGATACCGTGGGCGCGGGGGACGCCTTCACGGCCGGCTACCTCTCTGCCCTGCTCGACGGCGAGGACGTTGCCGGCCGCCTGCAGCGCGGCGCCGTTATGGGGGCTTTCGCCGTCAGCACGGCCGGCGACTGGGAGGGCCTGCCCAGCCGGGCCGAGCTCGCCATGCTGGGCGCCACCGCCAGCGGAACCACCCAGCGGTAGCGGCGGTGGTTGAGACTGCTCCCGGTGGTTGAGCCTGTCGAAACCCGGCGTCTGGGCTTGCATTCCCTGTGCTTCCATTCCTTGGGCGCCGGGCAGGCAGGTACTGACAGTGCCTGCCGCCCGGGACCGCGGGCGCTTACCGTAGGGGTATGGGAGACGTGCGCGCGGACATCAAGGAGTTTCTAAGTTCCAGGCGGGCGCGGATTTCGCCCGAGGAGGCCGGGTTGCCTGCGTACGGCGGGAATCGGCGGGTCGCCGGCCTGCGCCGTGAGGAAGTGGCGATGCTGGCCGGTGTGTCCGTGGACTATTACGTGCGCCTGGAACGCGGCAACCTCGCCGGGGCGTCCGAAAGCGTGCTGGATGCCCTCGCACGCACGCTGAAGCTGGACGAAGCCGAGCGGGAGCATCTTTTTGACCTCGCCCGCGCCGCCGGGCCGGCGCGCAGGAGCCGGAGCAAGCCGTCCGGTACTGTCCGCCCTGAAGTCCAGCAGGTCCTCGATGCAATGGCTGACGCGCCGGCGTGGGTCCGCAACGGCCGCCATGACATCCTGGCTGCAAACCGGATGGGGCGGGCACTTTATGCACCTGTGTTCAAAAGCGCGCACCGGCCCGTGAACACCACCCGGTTTACGTACCTTGACCCGGCGGCCCGGGAGTTCTGGCGAGATTATGATCAGATCGCCAACGATGCCGCGGCGATGCTCCGGCTTGAAGCAGGCCGCCACCCGCACGACCCCGACCTGATCCGGCTCGTTGGCGAGCTGTCGACGCAGAGCGAGCTGTTCAGGGACCGGTGGGCTTCCCGGGACGTGGTCTTCCACCGCAGCGGGCTTAAGCGGCTGCATCACCCGGTGGTGGGTGACCTTGACCTGAACTACCAGTCCATGGAGCTGCCCAGCGAGCCGGGCCTGGTGCTGAACGTGTACACCGCGCCCGCCGGTTCCCCGACGGCTGACGCCTTGCAGCTCTTGGCCTCCTGGGCTGCCACGCACGACGAGGCCTCTGCAGAACCGGCACCAACTGCAAAACACCCGTAGTATCGCCGCCTGCGGCCCAACTGCGGGTGCCCTGCCGTCTTCCTACTTCGTCGAGGGGTATTCGTCGGCTGTGAGCTTGCTGCCCCAGACCGTTTCGGGATCCGCGCTGTCCTCGGGCGCTTCCCACAGGGCGAGATGGCGTCACTGCCGAGAACCAGCAGGGACGGCGGGTTCGCACTTTCGGCGACCGCCAGGATGGCTTCCGCCGCCTTGGCCGGGTCGCCCGGCTGCGTGCCGTGCATGGTGACGTTAATCCCGTGCGTTTCCTCTCGAGAGTGGCGCTACGGACGGACCAGGACCTTCAGGGCTTCGCGGGAATCCATGGCGCGGTAGCCGTCGGGGACCTCGTTCAGGCTGATGGTGCGGTCGAAGACCTTGCCGGGGTTTACGGTGCCGTCAAGGACGCCGGGCAGCAGCGTCTCGATGTAGGCGCGGACTGGAGCCGGGCCGCCGGTGAGCGTGATGTTCGGGCCGAACATGGAGCCGAAACCGATCGGAGCGTCCTCGTACTGGGGCACCCCCACGCGGCTGATGACGCCGCCCGGGCGGATCACGCCGAGGGCCTGGTCGTACGCCGGCCGGTGCCCCACGCACTCAAGGACGGTGTGCGTTCCGTCGCCGCCGCTGAGCTCGCGCACCTTCTCGATGCCGGCCTCACCGCGTTCGGCGACGACGTCGGTGGCGCCGTATTCGATGCCCAGGTCGGTGCGGGCCTTGTGCCGGCCCATCAGGATGATCTGCTCGGCACCGAGCTGCTTGGCGGACAGCACCGCCATCAGCCCGACGGCGCCGTCACCGATGACCGTGACAGTGGTCCGGGCGTTGACGCCTGCCTTGATGGCGGCGTGGTAGCCGGTGCCGTATACATCGGAGAGGGTCAGCAGCGACGGCAGCAGCTCGCTGTCCTCACCCACAGGGGCCTTGACCAGGGTGCCGTCGGCGAACGGGACACGGATGGCCTCGGCCTGGGCGCCGCCGATTCCGTTCGAGGCCCAGAATCCGCCGTGGCGGCAGGAGGTCTGCAGGCCTTCACGGCAGAAGACGCAGGTACCGTCGGACCAGGCGAACGGGGCGATGACGAAGTCCCCCTTCTTCAGGGTGGACACGTCCTTGCCTGTTTCCTCCACGACGCCGATGAACTCGTGGCCCATGGGGCTGCCCTGCCTGGACGAGGGCATGCCGTGGTAGGGGTGCAGGTCGGAGCCGCAGATACAGGAATTGACGATCCGCACGATCGCGTCGGTCGGATTCTGGATGACGGGATCGGGCACGTTCTCCACGCGCACGTCACCGGCGCCATACATGATGGTTGCTCGCATTTTCGTTTCCTCATCACTTCGTCAGGGGCCGGAGCCCGGGTGTTCCTTCACTAGCCAACCGCACATTCCGCCTGTGTGGGAGTGGCTGTTGATACAGGTACCCGCAGTGCCTCCCAGTTGTGTTGTGGCGTTTCACAGGCAGCTGTTTTCCGGCAAGGGTTCCTGTGCGGGTGCAGTTTTGGGGGCGGCGCTCCTCCCGCTGGGCCCAGTCGGAAAGATCGGAAGACTCGCTACTGCAGCCAAGACGCAAGCCTATGTAGGCGTGCGCGGCGTAAACCGGTTTACACCGGGATTACGAAGACTTGGGACGTCGCGGTGCTCAACATGGCGGTCGCTTTGACCAGCTCGGGGCTAAGGCAGTATGGGTACTGATGAGCGAAACAAATATACGGATTCTCAAGCCCAGTCGTAAAAAGCCGGCTTCCGGTGACATCTTTGCATTACAGCTGCCAGACGAGCAGTACGTGTTTGGCAGGGTTATTTCCGCGGATCTTCCTGCGGATAAGGCACCCATGCCCGGCTCATATCTCATCTACATTTACGATCACGTTTCATCTGCGAAAAGTCCCGCATTAGACCAGCTAAGACCGGACTTTCTACTCCTCCCGCCCATATTCATAAACCGCATACCCTGGACCAAAGGCTACTTCGAAACCGTCGGCACCCAGCCCCTGTCGGACGAAGATCTATTGGCCCAGCACTGTTTCCGTCGATGGACCGGAGAGTATAGGGATGAACAGGGTCACCCTATTCCTGCACCAGTGGAGCCCTGCGGGGACTGGGCTCTTTCCAGCTATCGCTGGCTGGATGACCACATCAGTGACCAGTTGGGATTTCCGCGCATACCCGAATGAGCGTTATCGCCCAAGCTGCAGTGCCTCCCACCTCAGACGTGCAGCTCAAACTCCGTGTGCCCGTGCCGGATCCCGTTGATCTGCAGCTCCAGGGCGTGGACCCCGGCGTGGTGCACCCGGGTGGTCATCTGCCGGAAGGCATGACGCTTCGACAGTGTGCGGGTCTCACCGGCGGCGAGGGTGAGCGCCGCGATCTTGAAGACCTTGGCCGATTGCGTGCCGTTGGCTTTGACGTAATGGACCACGTAGTCCACCGCGAGCCGCGCATCGTACTTCCCGGTGTTGGCGATTGCGAAGTCGAAAGCCAGTTCACCCGGTATGGCCACCGAGTTCCGGTCCAGCCGGGGCCCCGTGACAGCAACCGACGCCGTCGTGAACCCCTGCAGCGCGAGTGCACCGGGGTGGGCCTTCTTGATCAGGGTCCGCAGGCCATGCCTGACCACCCATGCGGTGTTGGCGTCCGGGGCGGCCAGCCAGCGAGCCGCCGTTGCCACCACCAGAGCGGGCGCGTGCCGCGCCACGTCGTTGAGGTGGTTCGCCACCGAGCGCCGCACGTACTCCGAAGGGTCCCGGTACAGGGCGTCCAGAACCGGGAGGGACGCCTCCGGATGAAGGACGACGGCGGGTACCCGTACCGCCCAGGGGAGGTATGGCCGGGTCCCCTCGCTGGCCAGCCGCCGGACATGCTCGTCCGGATGCCCCGTCCAGCCCTGGATGATCTCGAGGGAACGCTCCAGGTCCGCGGCCAGCAGCCGGCGGACGGCGAACTCGCCGGTTAGCCTCGGGGTCAGTTCGGCCAGGAGGGCCAGGCAGTCGTCAAAGTCAGGTGCGGCGCCAGATTCGAGGGCAAGCGTGACGGCCGTTTCGGATACCGGCCAGAGGATCCAACCTGTGAAACCGGCGCCGGAAAGGGCGCTCCGGAAGATGTGCGCCGCCGTCGGATATCCCGGATCCGGAAGCTGCCGCACGTCTGCCAGCAGAGCGCTGCTCACCGCATCCGTCCGGCCGCGAAGGCTCAACTCGTCCAACTGTGCGGCGGCAGCAGCGACGTGCGGCCAGTCCAATCCTGGAGCGGCCTCAGCCAGAATCCGGCCCAGTGTTTCCACGCCCTGCCGGTTGATCAGCTCATTCATCACGCCCATTCAGTCAGGCTACCCCGGCAGGCTGACATGCCCGGCGGCAGGGCAAACCATGTGCAGAGAAGGGCCAACATCGCCCAGAAGAGATAATCTTCACCCTAAGCACTCCTCAACGGCGCACGGACGGAAACAAAGTGGCAGAACAGGCAGGCAAGACCAGTCTTTGGCGGACCTTCCATAACAAGTTCGTGGTGGAGGAACGCTTTATGGAACCGGCCGCGCGGACGGCTCTGTACCGGACGGCTGTGGTGCTCATAGGCGTCGGCGCGCTGCTGTTCATCGCCACCCTCGTAGGCGTTCTGCAGAGCAACACCGGCCCCTGGGGTCCCGACGAGTCCATCCGCGACTGGCTGCTCTCGCTCCGGTCCGACACCCTCACGGCCGTGATGATCTTCCTCGCGGTGATCTTTGGCCCTGTGGCCCTGCCCATCATCGTGCTGGTGGTGACGGTGGTCTGGGGGTTCGTGGCCAAGCACGCGTGGCGGCCCATTGTGCTCGCCACCGCGATGCTCACCGGCGTCGTGACATCGCAGATCATCCTGGCGATCGTCCAGCGCTCGCGGCCGCCGGTGGAACTGATGCTGTTCGGCGCAGACTACACCTACTCATTTCCGTCCGGCCATGTGCTGGGTGCCTGTGACTTCCTGCTGGTGACCACCTTCCTGGTGTTCTCAAGGCGGAAAAACCCGACGTCGGCCGTCATCGGCTTCGTTGGTGCGGGCATCGGCGTCGTCCTGGCCGCGCTGAGCCGCCTGTACCTCGGCTACCACTGGCTCAGCGACGCCATGGCCTCAGTATCCCTCTCGCTGCTGATCCTCGGTGCCGTCATCGCCCTGGATACGTGGCGGACCGCCCGGATCCCTGGCGAACGGATCACGGGCGAACTCTCCAAAGCGGACACGCCGGCGGATTAGCCGCGATGGCAACCGAGTCGGATGTCCGCAGCATGTGCCTCGCCCTGCCCGGTGTCACCGAACGCAGCAGCTGGGACCAGCCGGCGTGGTTCGCGAAGACCCTGATGGCGCGCATGTGGGAGGACGGCGTGCTGACGGTGAAGACCACCGAGCGGGAGGCCTTGGCGGGCACGGAGCCCGACACGTATTTCTGGACCCCGCACCATGAGCGTTCGCCGCAGCTCGTGCTGGTCCGGCTGGCCCGCATCGGAACTGAGGAACTCGGAGAACTGCTGGAGGAGTCCTACCGGCTGGCAGGCGGCCGGGGATCCGCACCAGCTGAGGGACGCTAGAGCCCGCGGAGTGACCGCGCACGCTTGAGGGCACGGTGCAGCCTGGCGTTGGCGGCCTCAAGTTCCAGGACTTTTGCGATGCCGGCCAGGTTCAGTCCTTGCTCCAGCAGTTCCCCGATGTGCAGGAGTACGGTGATATCGGCATCGCTGTACTGGCGGGTGCCACCGGAGGTTCGGGCGGGCGTGAGCAGACCCCGTGTCTCGTAAAGCCGGATGTTCTGCTGGCCTGTGCCTGTTAGCTGGGCCGCCACGGAGATGGCATAAAGTGCCCGTCCTGCCGTGGGCGGCGGTTCACGCCCTGAAGTGGACCCTGTCATGTCTGCCTCAAATTTCCTCCAAAGTGCCTTGCTTCAGTTTCCCACGAGTGCTATAAAAAATCTATATCCACCACCATAGATGTACGGGTGGTGGGTATGCGATCAAGTCAACAACTTCATGCTGAAGGAGTGGGAAATGATGTTAATGCGTACGGACCCGTTCCGTGAGCTGGACCGGCTCACCCAACAGGTCTTCGGGACCGTTGCCCGGCCGGCCGCGATGCCCATGGATGCCTGGCAGGAGAACGGCGAATTCGTGGTCGCTTTCGACCTCCCTGGCGTCAAGGTGGACTCCGTGGACCTGAACGTCGAGCGCAATGTCCTGACGGTCCGGGCGGAGCGCCTTGATCCGACCCAGCCCAATGTTGAACTGGTGGCCTCTGAACGCCCCCGCGGCGTTTTCAGCCGCCAACTGATCCTGGGCGACACCCTGGACACTGACCACATCAAGGCCAGCTACGACCAGGGCGTCCTGACACTACGGATCCCGGTGACGGAGCAGGCCAAGCCGCGCAAGATCGAAATCGAGACAAAGAGCCAGATGCACGAAATCGGAGGCTAACAGTTACCCGGGGCGCCGGCAGTCCGCTGCCCGCGCCCCGGGGCCGTGCCCACGAGAATTTCTTCCGGGAAGCCGCCATGACCAGCCAGCCGGACTACTACGACGTGCTGCGCGTGAAGCCTGCTGCCAGCCAGCAGGAGATCTCCCGCGCCTACCGGGTGCTGATGCGCACCCATCATCCGGATCTCGACGGCGGTGCAACAGACGGCGCCAAAGCTGGTGGCGACCCAACCCGTGCCGAGCTGCTGCGGATCATGCAGGCCTTCGCTGTCCTGCGGGATCCGGCGCGGCGGGCAGCCTACGACAGGAGCCGGACCGGCAACAGCATGCAGGGCGCCGATCCGATCGAGATCCCCGTCCGAAAGGTCGGTCGCCGGGACGTGCCAGCTGGCAGCACCATCAGAATCACGCCCGTGCGCTGGGAAAGCGGACCTTGGGCGTAGGCCGGTAAGACGACAGCCATCACAGTGAGGAGGACACCAATGACCGAGTGGCGCCGTTACGATTCACACCTGATCCCTGCATTCCACGAACGCTTCGAACAACGCTGGGGCAAGGGCACCGCGCCGTTCCTGAACCCTGAAGCCCACGAAGAGCCGTTGCCCCGGGCCCAATGGATCAATCCCGTCACCGGCGCGGCCCTGGCAGTGGTGCCGGTGTGGACCGCAGAAGACGAACAGCAGCGGTCCTTCGGGGTGTTCTACCTCCCGCCGGCCGGCGACATCTGGGTGCTCCGGCCCGGATACACAGGCTACCTGGAACCGGCCGACGGCGACACGGAGCAACTCGTCACGCTCCGGAACGATGCCTACCGGAAGGCTGTTGCCCACGCCAAGGAATTTCTGTTCGGCTCACAATGAGTCGGCCGGCCCAGGCATTCCCGGCTTAGGAAATCCTGGGCCGGGGAAACCATGCCCCGGGAAACCATGCCCCGGGAAACCGGGCGAACCGGCCGCGTCCGTGCCGCTGCCCAGCAGGCTGCGGGTGAGGGTTTCGGCGTCGGCCATCAGATCCTCCACGGCGGCCGCCAGGTGCGAATCGGACACCGGGGTGTTATCCAGCGCCGCAGCCACCACCGCCCGCCGGACCAGTTCCCGCGCGAAGGAGGCGGTGGTTCCCGCCGTCCGTTCCGCGGCGGCATCCAGTGCAGCCGGGCTGAACGCCACCAGGCGGCCGTACAGTTCCAGCAGCCTGACCCGTTCGGCATGGGCCGGCAGCGGGATCTCCACCGCGAGGTCCACCCGGCCCGGGCGCTGCGCCAGCGCCCGCTCCAGCATGTCCGGCCGGTTGGTGGTGAGGACGAACGCGACGTCGGCGTCGTTATCCAGGCCGTCCATGGCGTCCAGCACCTCAAAGAGGAGTGGCTGCGGCCCGTGCCCGAAACTCCGGTCCTCGGCAATAAGATCGCAATCCTCCAGCACTACGATCGAGGGCTGCAGCGCCCGGGCCATGCGGGCCGCCTCGGAGATCCTGGCGAGCGATCCGCCCGAGAGGAGGATCGCCGTCGAGCCTTCACTTTGGCTCAGCAGGTGGCGCACGGTGTGCGTCTTGCCGGTCCCCGGGCGGCCGTACAGCAGGATGCCCCGTTTGAGATGCTGGCCGTGCTGTTTGAGGGACGCCCGGTGCGTGGCGATGCCCACGGTGTGGTCCGCGACCTTCTGCAGCAGGCCGTCGGGCATGATGACGTCCGACGCCGGGAGGCTGGGACGGTGGTGGAACGTCACCCCCGCGGTGCTCGGCCCATACTCGGACATGACCAGGGAGATGACCTGCCCCTTGAGGACGCTGTTGTTGTCCATCCGGAGGCGGAACTCGGCCAGGAATCCGGTGGCTGTTTCCGGCCGGGCGGCCAGCAGTTCCAAGGTGGCGGACTGGCGCCCGGTATGCGGGGCCGCGTCGCGCTGCAACACGGCCAGCTTGTGCCCTGCGCGGCTGAAGAGCCAGAGCCCAATGGCCACCGCCTGGCGCTGCTGGCCAGGTCCCACGGCAAGGTTCGTGTACTCGGGCTGGGAGAGCGGAAACTGGGGAAAGAGCTGCGACTGCTGCACCATGTCGCTGAGCGACTGGTGGTGCCGCTGGCCGCCGCCGCCGATGCCCACCAGCCGGCTGTCCGGATCCTGACCGGCAAACTCCGCCATCAGGATGTCCGCATCCATAAACCGGTGCGGCGGGATGTTCTCCACCACCACGGAGAGGCCTTCAGCCGGCTCACCCAGGTGCTCCGTCAGCGCCTCAAGCAGCTGCTTGCCGGCCTGCTGCCGGTGGTTTCCGGCCTGCGCCAGCTGGACCAGCTCGGAAAAATCGTCGATGAACTTCCCCAGTTTTTCATCCATGCTCAGACCCTAGCAGCGACGCTCGTCAGCAGCCCGGCCGTGTGACATTCTGGGATGTACGCGTTCCACGCTTCCTCCTTCATAAGGGCTGACTCGATGCACATTTCCGCCAAGGACCTGGCCGCCCTCATCCCTGCGGACTTCACCCTGGGAGTGGCCACCGCGGCCTTCCAGATCGAAGGCGCGCTCACCGAGGACGGCAGGGGCCCGGCGGGCTGGGACGTGTTTTCGGCCAAGGAAGGTGCCATCGTGGACGGCCACAGCCCCGCCGTTGCCTGCGATCACTATCACCGGATGCCCTACGACGTTGCCCTCATGAAGCAGCTGGGCGTCGACTCGTACCGGTTCTCACTGTCCTGGCCCCGGATCCAGCCCAACGGCAGCGGGCCGGTGAACCCGGCCGGGCTGGCCTTCTACGACCGGCTCCTGGACGAGCTCCTGGCCAACGGGATTTCGCCCATGGTCACGCTCTATCACTGGGACACCCCGCTGGCACTGGACGACGCCGGCGGCTGGGTGAATCGCGATACCGCCTACCGCCTGGGGGAGTTCGCCGCGATCGCCGCTGCTGCTTACGGCGACCGCGTTGCCCGCTGGGTCACCATCAACGAGCCCGCCACGGTCAGCACTAACGGCTACACCATGGGCCTGCACTCACCGGGCGAAACGCTCATGCTCAACGCACTGCCCACCGTGCACCACCAGCTGCTGGGCCACGGGCTCGCGATGCAGGCGCTGCGGGCGGCCGGGGTCCCCGGCGAGATCGGGATGACCAACGTGTATTCGCCCATGGTCCCGAACTCCGTCAACCCCCTGGACTGGATGAGTGCGGGCCTGATGGACATCGCACAGAACCGGCTGTACGCGGACCCCGTCCTCACTGGCCAATATCCGGACATCATCCGCGCCGCGAAGTTCTTCGGCTCCTTTGACCATCCGGACGAGGACATGGAGATCATCTCCCAGCCGCTGGATTTCTACGGCCTGAACTACTACATGCCAACCAAGGTAGCCGTGGGCCCCGGTGACGGGGCGGTGCCGGCCACCATGGCGGAGGCCATGGGCAGCGACCTGAGTGCGGCCGGCAACGGTGCCACACCGTTCCACGTGGAGCCTTGGCCTGAGGCGGACATCACCGCCTACGGCTGGCCGGTGAAACCCGAGTACATCGGGGTGGCACTGAAAGAGATGGCGGAGCGGTACCCGCATCTGCCGCCGGTGATCATCACCGAGGGCGGGGCCAGTTTCGAGGACATCATCGTGCGGGACAAGTCCACCAACACCACCTTCATCCCGGACGAGCGGCGGCTGAAATACCTCTCGGACCACATCGAGTCCGCGCTGAAGGCCACGGCTCCCGGCGGTGAAGCAGAGGGCATTGACCTGCGCGGCTACTATGTGTGGTCGCTGCTGGACAACTTCGAATGGTCGGCAGGCTACAACCAGCCGTTCGGGTTGCTCCATGTTGATTTTGAGACCCTGGAGCGCACGCCGAAGGCGTCCTACTTCTGGCTCCAGGAGCTCATCGAAGAGCGGAACCTTGCCGCAGCGGCGAGTGCCGCCGTCGCGCAGGCCGCCAGTGAGGAACCGGATACCGCCGCTGATCCCGAAACGGCGGTATCTCCCGACGACGGCGTGACCACCTCGGGCGCCACCGCCTAGCCTCGTGGGGATATGTTGCTCGGACTTGGGCACGTTCACCGGAACCTAGCCGGAGTGGTGTGCGTCCTCCGGGTCCTCGGGTGAGTCATCGCGCCGTTCCTTCACCAGCTTGCTGGCACTCACCAGCCGCAGCGCGGTCACCAGCAGGATCCCGCCAAGCACGTTGAAGACCACTACATAGGAAAACCAGCCGAGCCATTCAAGGTAGTTGATGTCAGCACCCGTGTGGATGGCACCGAAGATCAGCAGCGAGTCCAGGATCGAGTGGAAGAGCTGCAGCCCGTAGAGCAGGAAAGCGCCAACGACGGCGGCCGCGATCTTGCCGGTGACGCTGTCCGTCCCGTGCTGCATGCGGGTCATCAACGTGATGGTGCTCCCCGCCAACACGGCAAGACACACGGTCTTCCAGTTAAACCCGGCGTCCAGATAGTAGTTGGCTTCCTTCGTGATGGTC
Source organism: Pseudarthrobacter sp. (assembly GCF_036675385.1). Taxonomy (NCBI): domain Bacteria; kingdom Bacillati; phylum Actinomycetota; class Actinomycetes; order Micrococcales; family Micrococcaceae; genus Pseudarthrobacter; species Pseudarthrobacter sp. The sequence continues at coordinate 28,017 of NZ_JAKFFD010000050.1, forward strand.
TCGCTCCACTGCGGGAACGCTGTCATGATCAATGCCATAAACAGCCAACCGCCCACCAGGTTGGCAATGAGTGTGCCTCCCCAGAGCTTCCCGAGCTGCGCGTAGCTTGCCTCCCGTGCGACGACAGCGGCAATGGGTACCAGGAAGCCTTCCGTGAACAGTTCGCTCTTGGCCAGCAGGAGGGCGATGAGTCCTGCACTGAAGGCCAGTCCCGCGAGAAGGTGGTTCCCGGTCTCATAGAGAACGGCGAGGTAGGCCATGATGCCAACGCCTATTTCAAACCCGCCGAACAAGCCGGTGATGAGCACGTCCCGAAAGGAGCGGTTCAGCCGCTGCGCGCCTTCCTCAACCGTGCGGTCGAAGGATTCCTCCACCTCCTCCTCAACCGGGCCTGGATTGTCGCCAAGTTCCCGCCGCCGCGCATCGCCGTCGGTGTCGCTCATGCGTGTCGCCTATCCGCCTGAAAGTGTGTGGTGATGGATCTAGAGGAGGTCCAGGAGCTTAAGCTGTTTGGCCATTCCCGCGCCGTCCGGCGAATAGATCCAGGGGACCACCGACGTGGTGTGGTCGCCGTCCTCGGAGTGCCCGCCGGCGAAGACGGACTCGCTGACGGAGAGCTGCCGGATGGCGATGGCGGCCACTTTGTCGGCGTTTTCCTGGGCGAAGCCTGAGTAGATCTGTTCGTCGTGCTGGCCGTTGTCGCCGATCAGGAGCCACCGCATGTCCGGGAATTCCTTGGCGAGGCGCTCCAGGTTGCGGTGCTTGTGCTCCTGCCCGCTGCGGAACCAGCGGTCCTGGGTCAGGCCCCAGTCCGTAAGCAGGAGGGCGCCGGATGGATACATGTTCCGGCCCAGGAACCGCGCCAGGGTGGGGGCAGCATTCCACGGACCCGTGGACAGGTAGATGACGGGCGCGTCCGGGTGTTCAATGGTGAGCCTCTCCAGCAGGACCGCCATCCCCGGCGTCGCCATCCGGGCCCGTTCGCTGAGGACAAACGTGTTCCACAGGGCCAGGAACGGCCTGGGCAGGGCGGTGACCATCACGGTGTCGTCGATGTCGGACACGATGCCGAACTTCGCATCGGCATCGATCACCTGGATCAGCGTCTCCACGGGTTCGGTCCCGTCAGCCCGCAGGATGGCCGTGTGCCAGCCCGGCGGGAGCTGCACGTCCACCACGGTGTCGATCAGGCCGCCACGGTCCGCCCGGACCCGGGTGGTGACGCCGCCGATGGTAATTTCCACCTCGATGAACTGCAGGGGGACGCTGGTGAAGGCCCGCCAGCCGCGGACGTTTTGTGTGCCGTTGCGGGCAGCCTGCTCGGCCCGGCTGCCCGGGGCCGGATTCTTGGTTAACAGGACGCGGCCGAGCACGCGTACCCAGCCGGTCGAACCGTAGCCCTGGTACGCGATGGTCTGCGGCGCGAAATTCCAGCCCTTGGCGAGCTGGATGCGGACGGCGTTGACGACGGCGGAGATCCGGTGCGCCAGGCGTAAAAGCTGGGTGCCGGACAGCGGTGCGGGGTGCGGAGTGTTCTGCGGTGAATTCTGAGGAGCCCTGTCCATGTCTCCACTCTGCCACAGCGCAACCGCGCGCCGGGCACCCTGGCGGTCCCGCCGTCGTGCGTGACGTCAGCCTCCACCAAGGAGCCAGCGGAGGGTGTCGGCGTTCCGCACGGCGTTCCCGCCGCCGTCGTTGTTGAAATAGGCATAAACGTCCTTGCCGGCCGCCGACCATTCGCGGATCCGGTCAGCCCACCACTGCAGATCGGTATCCGAGTAGGAGCCGCCGTACAGGTGATGATGGTCAGGCCCGTGGAGCCGGATGTAGACGAAGGGTGCCGTGGCGCGGAGGATGCACGGCAGCTGGGCGCCGCTCATGATGCAGTAGGCGGCCTGGTGCCGTTCCAGCAAGGCGTAGACGTCCGGATGGTCCCAGCTGGGGTGCCGGAACTCCACGGCCACCCGGATCCACCGCGGGACCGCGGCGAGGAAATGATCCAGCCGGGCATCATCGCGCTGCAGCTGCGGTGGCAGTTGGACCAGCAGGACAGCGCGTTTGTCTCCCAGTTCGTGCCAGCAGCGGGCGATGCGCTCCAGCCAGACTTCGGGTCCGTAGAGTTTCTTGCCGTGGGTCAGGCCGCGCGGAGCTTTGACGGACATCACGAACCCGTCCGGGAGCCGGCGCCGCCAGCTGGCGAAGGACGTGTCCCGGGGCCACCGGTAAAAGCTGGCGTTCAACTCAACAGTGCCAAACCGGGAAACGTAGTGCTGGAGCCTGTCCCGGGCCGGGAGGCCTGGCGGGTAGAGCACGTTCTCCCAGTGGTCATAGCTCCAGCCGGAGGTGCCGATATGGACAGCCACGGTCAGCTGACCCGCAGGGGAGAAGGGTGAACCATAATGCCTCCGGTGTTCGTGGACCGGCCGTCAACTCAGGCTACACCGCTGTGCTTTGCCACTATCATCCACGGTTGTTTTCTCCGGCAGGGCCCATCCGTGTGGCAGTGTATGGGAATGGCGCGCATTGAAGATTATGCAGTTGTTGGCGACCTCCACACCGGCGCCCTGGTCAGCACCGAGGGCTCCATCGACTGGCTTTGCCTGCCGCGCTTCGACTCGCCGGCATGTTTCAACGCGCTCCTGGATACGCCCGAGGCCGGACGCTGGCTACTGGCACCCGAGAGCGGCGGCACCTGCACCAGGCGCGGCTACCGGGAGGGGACCCTGATCCTGGAAACAGAATGGGAAACCCCGGAGGGTGCCGTCAGGGTTATTGACTTCATGCCGCCACGTGACGAGGTGGCGGACATCGTGCGGATCGTCGAGGGCGTGAGCGGAAGCGTCAGGATGCACGGTGAACTGGCGCTGAGGTTCGACTACGGGCATATCGTTCCCTGGGTGCGGCGCGACAAGCACGGCCTGCATGCCATCGCCGGCCCGGACTCCGTCTACTTCGTTACTAAGGCGCCGCTTCACGGCGAGGACATGCATTCCGTCAGTGACTTCACGGTCCAGGCAGGGGAGCGCATCCCCTTTGTCCTGACGTGGGCCCCCAGCCACGTTCCCCGCCCGCACACGGTGGACGCCGAGGTAGTGCTGGGCACCACCCTGGCCTTCTGGCGCGGCTGGTCATCCCAGTGCACCGTGCAAGGAAAGTACCAGGATGCCGTGGTCCGTTCGCTGGTGACCCTGAAGGCGCTGACCTACGCTCCCACGGGCGGCATCGTCGCAGCGGTCACCACGTCCCTGCCGGAACAGCTGGGCGGTCCCCGCAACTGGGATTACCGCTTCTGCTGGCTGCGGGACGCGACCATGACGCTGCAGGCGCTCCTGGCCGCCGGCTACACCACCGAGGCTGCCGCCTGGCGTGACTGGCTGCTCCGCGCTGTGGCGGGCGATCCGGCCGACCTGCAGATCATGTACGGAATCCACGGCGAACGCAGGCTTCCGGAAATGGAGCTGCCGTGGCTTGCCGGGTACGAGAATTCAAAACCGGTACGGACCGGCAACGGCGCCGCCGAGCAGCTTCAGCTGGACGTTTGGGGCGAGGTCCTGGACTGCCTGGCGCTGACCAGGAACTCCCTGCTGAAACATACGGACGAGTCCTGGGACGTTCAAGTGGCCCTGATGCAGCACCTGGAGACCATCTGGGACCAGCCGGACAACGGGCTCTGGGAGATGCGCGGGCCGCGGCGCCATTTCACGCACTCCAAGGTGATGGCCTGGGTAGCTGCAGACCGGATGGTTAAGGGCGTCCGCGATTTCGGCCTGCCCGGCCCCGCGGAACGCTGGGAGGCCCTTCGCGACACCATCCACCGGGACATCATGGCCAACGGCTTCGACCCCGTCCGCAACACTTTTGTGCAGGCGTATGGCCGGCCCGAACTGGATGCCAGCCTGCTGCTGATCCCGCGGGTGGGCTTCCTGCCCCCGGATGATCCCCGGGTGCTGGGGACCATCGACGCGATCCAGCGGGAGCTGACCGAAGACGGTTTTGTGCTGCGGTACCGTCCCGCCGACAGCGACGACGGCCTCCCGGGGGACGAAGGGGTGTTCCTGGCCTGCTCCTTCTGGTTGGTGGAGGCACTGCTGGGTGCGGGGCGAACCGAGGAGTCCACCGAACTCTTCGAACGGCTGCTGGAACTCCGCAACGATGTTGGTCTGCTCAGCGAGGAGTGGGGCGTCAGGGCGGGGCGGCAGCTGGGCAATACACCCCAGGCCTTCAGCCACTTCGCGCTTGTGACAAGCGCTCTTGAGCTGCATCAGGATACAGTTCGCCGAAGTGACACACCTATTCCCCCGGAGACCGAAAGGGTAGGGCAATGAGGGCCCGAGGGGTCCGCCCGCTCTTCACCTCCGCGGGATAGGTAAGTATACTTACTAGACCCGCGGAGCGCTCCTATTAAGGCACAGCGCCGCGACTGAACGAGGGGTGGTTGTAATGGCCGGACATTTTGAGTTGGTGGATGCGCCTGACGGCGGCTATCGCGTGCGGATGTTGGATGGTTCAGGAAGCCTGATGGCTATCTCGGTGACTTTCCCAACGAAGCGGGCCGCGGTGGCCGGCATTGCGATGGCCCGCGAGATTGCCGGCACAGGCCTGATCAGGGACTTCAGCAGCAACGGTGCCGGAGCCGTCATCCGGGACCGGGTTGGTCCCGTGTCCTCCCCGAAAGACAATGCGGCTGCCCGCGCCAAGAAAATGTCCGGGGCCGCCCGCGTTGTAGCCGGGTGATCACCCAAAGCCACGCCTTGGTCCGCGGGCGGCGGTTCGGCGTCCTTTTTGACGTTGATGGAACCTTGGTGGACTCCGCCTACATCCACACGCTCGCGTGGTGGCAGGCGTTCCGCCAGCACCAATATGACGTCCCCATGGCCGCCATTCACCGGTGCGTCGGGATGGGTGGCGACCGTTTGGTGGACACGCTTCTTCCTGCTGGCCGGGACCGCGAGGCCGACACCGAAATCCTGGCCAGCCATGCGGCGGTCTTCGCGCAGAGCTGGCCGTCGCTGCGTCCGTTCGACGGCGCCAAGGAGCTCCTTGCGCAGTGCCACGCCGGGGGACTCGCCGTCGCCCTGGCATCATCGGCGCGAACGCAGGATCTGACGGCCACCCGCAAAGCCCTCGGTGCGGACGCGTTCATCCATGCCGCCACCAGCGCCGACGATGCGACGGCAAGCAAGCCGGACCCGGACATCCTCGTGGCCGCGCTTGAAGCTGTTGGTGTGGCTGCGGCCGGAGCAGTCTATGTGGGGGATGCGGTGTGGGACATGCAGGCTGCTGCCGCGCTGGGAATCCCTGCCATCGGCGTCACGTGCGGCGGGACCAGCGCCGCCGAACTCCGCGAGGCAGGCGCGGCCGAGGTCTACAACGGCCCCCGGGACCTCCTGGACAACCTGCAGGCCAGCGCCATCGGCAGGCTGCTGACGCTGGAGTCGAACCCCGCCGGCGGTCGGTGGGAGGGCTAAAGGGGGAGCAGGGCTGAGAGGTCAGCGCGCAGGCCGGAGGCGGACACTTTGTGCGCCGCGACAGCGTCGGCCCAGCTCAACTGGCCGGTCACCATTCCCAGCCAGGTGGCGGCGTCGCACTCGATCACGTTGGGCGGGGTTCCGCGGGTGTGCCGCGGCCCCTCCACGCACTGGGTGACGCCGAACGGCGGCACCCGCACTTCCACCGAGTTCCCCGGTGCCCGCGCGGTCACCTCCTCCAGCGTGTACCGCACGGCCGTGGCCGTGACGTTGCGGGGGAGCGGAACGTCCGACGGCGATGCGGCGGCCTCCTGCCACGCGGCCAGTGCCGCTGTGCCTTCTTCAATGCCGATCCGACGGCGTGCTACAGCCATCAGTCCAGGAGCGCGGACACGGCCGGGCCCAGGCGGATCTTGCCCACCTCGTGGCTGCCGCCCATCACCGGGGCCACCACTTTTTCGAGGACGCTGGAGACGCCCGGAATATCCACGGCGCCAACCGCGGCGAGGAGGGTCAGGCCCACCAGGGACGTGGCGCGCAGATTCCCGTCCAGTATCTTGATGGCCACCGAGACACCCTGGGGTGTGGCCATGGCCAGGACGCCCTCGGCGCCGATCTTGGCGATGATGCCCAGTTCGTCCATCACGATGGTGTTGGCCTCGCCGCGGCCCTGAACGGCCCAGGGGTAGTCGAGCATGGACGTGGCGATGGTGGCGGCGCGGGCGTTGGAATTCTTGTCACCCGGGGCCTTGGCCAGCATCGAGAACGCTCGCGCCAACCCGGTCAGCGAAATGGCGGCCACCGGGGCCCCGCACCCGTCAATGCCCAGGTGGGCGATTCTTTCGCCGCTGTATTCCTCGATCACGCTTCGGACACGCTGCTGCAGCGGATGGTTCGGTTCGAGGTAGCTGTGGGTGTCCCAGCCGTTTTCGGTGCAGGCCCACAGGAAAGCGGCGTGCTTGCCGGAGCAGTTGAAGGCCAGCTTCGATTTGCCCTTTTCGGACCGGACCAGCCAGTTGCGGGCCGTCTCGTCCTGCGGCCAGGCGGCGGGGCACTGGAGCTGGTCCTCCCGGACGCCGGCTGCCTTGAGCATTCCCTCCACCACGTCCATGTGGTCCAGGGAGCCCACGTGGCTGCCGCAGGCGAGGGCCACCTGAGCGCCGCGCAGCGGAACTCCGGACTGCATGGCCGCAAGGGCCTGCAGCGGTTTAAGCGCGGACCGTGCGTACAGGGGAGTCCGGATGTCGCCGAGCTCTGTGACGACGGACCCGTCGCCGGACAGTACGACGGCTGAGCCGATGTGCCGGGACTCCACAAAACCGCTTCGTTCAATAACGGCGAGTTCGACGGCGGAGTCCACGGTGAATGTGGCATGCGGGTTGTGCGGCATGTTGCCAGTCTAGGGGCGGAATCCACGAATGCCGGGCTACTCCACGGTGACCATGACCGACTGCCAGCCGGAGGCGCCGTCGGGCACCGGATCGGCTCGCTGATCGGTCTGGACCTCGCCCGTTCCGTCGGTGGCGCGGACCTTGATGTAGTGCGGCCCGGGCGTGGCTTCCCAGTCGAAGGACCACTGGCGCCACGTGATGAGGGACGCCTCGGTGGACAGGACGGCCTCGGCCCAGGGGTTGTTGTCGATCTGGACTTCCACCTTGGTGATGCCGCGGGTCTGCGCCCACGCAGTGCCGCCGATCGCCACCCGGCCGGCGGGCACCTTGGCGAAGGACTTCGGGACTTCCACCCGGGCCATGGTCTTGATGGGGCCGCGCTCGGACCAGCCGCGCTGGGTCCAGTAGGCCTTGCTGTCCGCGAACCGCGTCACTTCCAGGTCCACCACCCACTTGGTGGCGGAGACAAAACCGTACAGCCCGGGCACCACCATGCGCACCGGATAGCCGTGCTCCAGCGGCAGGGGCTCGCCGTTCATGCCGATCGCCAGCATGGCGTCGCGGTCATCCTGCAGGACCTCCAACGGTGTGGAGGCGCTGAAGCCATCGATCGACGTCGACAGCACCATGTCCGCGCCGTCCTTGGGACGCGCCCGCTTGAGGACTTCGCGGATGGGAAGGCCGAGCCATTTGGCGTTGCCGGCGAGGTTTCCGCCCACGGGATTGGAGACACAGGTGAGGGTCACGTGCGATTCGAGGAGGTCGGCGTCGAGCAGGTCCTGGAAGGTGAGGCGGACCTCTTCCTCCACCAGCCCGTGCACGCGGAGCTCCCAGTCATCGGCGTTGATTTCGGGGACGCTGAGGGCGGTGTCGATCCGGTAGAAGTCCCCGTTGGGCGTGATCCAGGGTGTCACACCGGCCGCGGGGGACTGGACGCCGGCGGGCACAGCGGCTGCCGTCTTTGCCGGGGCGGGCAGCTGCAGGGCCTCGCGGGCCTGGGAGATGTTGCTGCGCGCGGCACTGAGCAGGCGGCCGCCCGTGGCTGCGACCCCGGCGCCGACCACGGTGATCCCGGCGGCGGCAAAGAAGCGTCGGCGGCTGGTGGCGGGACGGTCAGGTTCCGCGGCGCCCGTGTCGGCAGGCGCCTCGGGCCAGGATTTCAGCCGCCAGAGCGGGGCGATCAGCAGGCGCAGCACTACCAGCCCGGCAATTGTGCCCAGCACGCTGGGGATGGCATCAACCGGCTTCACGCTGGCCCGCGTTACCACGCTGGCCACAATCACCGCGCCCATCAGCAGCACACCGGCAACGCCCAGCGCCCACCTGCGGTAGGCCACCGCACCCAGCACGCAGGCCAGCAGGAAAATGGCCAGGCCCATCCCCACAAACAGCGCGGCTTTGTCATTGGTGCCGAACGTGGCGATGGCAAAGTCCTTCATCCACGGCGGTGTGAAGTCGATGAACGTGGACCCCAACGCGATCACCGGAGTTGCCCGGGCGGTAAAGAATGCTCCGATCAGCTCCGCAACGGAAAGTACGACGGCGGCAGCCGCCACGCCTGCCAGCGCGGCCATTGCGGCGGGATCTTTGAGCCACTTCAGAAGCTTCTTCATGCTTTGGATTCGTTGCGGCGGGCCGCAGGGATGGCCGGGCGGGGACACAGCTTAGGAGCACCCCCTTAGGAAAGGGCAGGGTGCACAAAGTACCCTTGGAGACTGTGAAGGTACTCGTCATTGGCCCTGGAGGCCGCGAACACGCCATTGTCCGCTCCCTGCTCGCCGACCCCAACGTTTCCGAGGTCCATGCGGCTCCCGGCAACGCCGGCATCAGCAAGCTGGTCCCCACCCACAACATTGACGGGAATGATCCCGACGCCGTCGCGGCGCTGGCCACCAAGCTCGGCGTGGACCTCGTGGTGGTGGGCCCCGAGGCGCCGCTGGCGGCCGGGGTGTCCGACGCCGTCCGCGACGCCGGCATCCCGGTCTTCGGCCCCAGCAAGGCCGCAGCCCAGCTGGAAGCCTCCAAAGCGTTCGCCAAGGAAGTTATGGCCGAAGCGGGAGTCCCCACGGCCATGGCGATGGTGGCCACAAACGCCGAGGAAGCCGCCGCGGCCCTGGACACCTTCGGCGCACCCTACGTGGTGAAGGACGACGGCCTCGCGGCCGGCAAGGGCGTGGTGGTCACCAACAACCGCGACGAAGCCCTGGCCCACGCGCAGACGTGCTTCGACGCCGGCGGCACCGTGGTGATCGAGGAATTCCTCGACGGCCCCGAGGTTTCCGTCTTTGTCCTCTGCGACGGCCGCAACACCGTGGCACTGTCCCCGGCGCAGGACTTCAAACGCATCTTCGACAATGACGAAGGCCCCAACACCGGCGGCATGGGTGCCTACACCCCGCTGGAATGGGCCCCCGCCGGGCTGGTCCAGGAAGTCATCGACCGCGTCGCGCAGCCCACGGTCAATGAAATGGCGAACCGCGGCACCCCGTTTGTGGGTGTGCTGTTTGTTGGCCTGGCGCTGACCACGCGCGGCACCCGCGTCATCGAATTCAACGTCCGCTTCGGCGACCCCGAGACGCAGGCCGTACTGGCCCGGCTCAAAACCCCCCTCGGTGCGCTGCTGCTGGCAGCCGCCAAGGGCGAACTGGACAAGGCAGACGAGCTGCGCTGGTCCAAGGAGACCGCAGTCGCCGTCGTCGTCGCGTCCGAAAACTACCCGGACACCCCGCGCACCGGTGACCGCATCCGCGGACTCAAGAAGGTGGATGAGCTCGACGGCGTGCACGTGATCCACGCAGGCACCGCGCTCGACGACGACGGCAAGGTGATCTCCGCCGGCGGCCGGGTACTCGCCGTCGTTGCCCTCGGCAGCGACCTGGTGGAGGCCCGGGAACGGGCGTACGACGGCGTGGAGCTGGT
>NZ_JAKFFD010000066.1:0-1774 GCF_036675385.1 Pseudarthrobacter sp.
GGCGCCAGCGCGTGTAATCGTCGATTTCAAAGGGTGCCACGATGGTGCCGCAGATGACAGTCTTGGAGACGAGATCAACGGTGACTTCGGTCCCGGGAGCGTTCTCGAGCTCTTTCCAGATCAGCTCGATGTCGTCCTGCGCGAGCTCAGCGGCCAGCAGACCCTGCTTGCCGGAGTTGCCGCGGAAAATATCAGCGAAACGGGACGACAGGACGGTCTTGAAGCCGTAGTCTTTCAGAGCCCAGACGGCGTGTTCACGGGACGAACCGGTGCCGAAATCCGGGCCCGCCACCAGGACGGAGCCGGCGTTGAACGGCGCCTGGTTCAGGATGAAGGCCGCGTCCTTGCGCCAGGCGGAGAACAGTGCGTCCTCGAAGCCGGTGCGGGTGATCCGCTTGAGGTAGACCGCGGGGATGATCTGGTCCGTGTCAACGTTGCTCTGGCGCAGCGGCACGCCGATGCCGGTGTGGGTGGTGAACTTTTCCATGGCGGCCTCCTAGGCTGCGTCGGTGCGGATGGCGGCGGATTCGGGAGCCGGATCGAGGTCCGACGGCGAACTCAGGGTGCCACGGACGGCCGTGGCCGCCGCCACCACCGGCGACACCAGGTGGGTGCGGCCGCCCTTGCCCTGACGGCCTTCGAAGTTTCGGTTGGACGTCGAGGCGCAACGCTCCCCCACCTCCAGCTGGTCCGGATTCATGCCCAGGCACATCGAGCAGCCGGCGAAGCGCCACTCGGCGCCGAAGTCCTTGAAGACCTTGTCCAGGCCTTCGGCCTCTGCTTCCAGCCGCACGCGGGCCGAACCGGGCACCACCAGCATCCGGATGTTGGGGTCCTTCTGGCGCCCGCGGATGATGTCCGCAGCGGCCCGGAGGTCCTCCATGCGCGAGTTGGTGCAGGAGCCCAGGAAGACTGTGTCCACCCGGATGTCCTTCATGGGCGTACCGGCGGTCAGTCCCATGTACTGCAGGGCGCGTTCGGCGGCAGCCTTGGCGTTTTCGTCGCCGAAGTCCTCCGGGGACGGCACCTTGGCGGAAAGCGAAACACCCTGCCCCGGGTTTGTGCCCCAGGTGACGAACGGCTCCAGCGTGTCGGCGTCCAGGGCCACCTCGACGTCGAACGTGGCGTCGTCGTCGGTCCTCAGCGTGTTCCAGTACTCGACGGCGGCATCCCAGTCGGCGCCCTGTGGCGCGTGCGGGCGGCCAAACATGTAGTCGTAGGTGACCTGGTCCGGGGCCACCAGGCCGGCGCGGGCACCGGCTTCGATGGACATGTTGCAGATGGTCATGCGGGCTTCCATGGACAGCGCGCGGATGGCGGAACCGCGGTATTCCAGGACGTAGCCCTGGCCTCCGCCGGTGCCGATCTTGGCAATCACGGCCAGGATGATGTCCTTGGCGGTAACGCCCGGGCGCAGCGTGCCTTCGACGTTGATGGCCATGGTTTTGAACGGCTTCAGGGACAGCGTCTGGGTGGCCATGACGTGCTCCACTTCGGACGTGCCGATGCCCATGGCCAGCGCACCAAACGCACCATGGGTGGACGTGTGGGAGTCACCGCAGACAACGGTCATGCCAGGCTGCGTGAGGCCAAGCTGAGGGCCGACAACATGCACGATGCCCTGCTCGGCATCACCGAGCGAATGCAGCCGGACGCCGAACTCCGCGCAGTTGTTGCGCAGCGTCTGGATCTGCGTGCGGCTGGTGAGATCGGCAATGGGCTTGTGGATGTCCAGCGTGGGAGTGTTGTGGTCCTCCGTGGCGATGGTGAGGTC
>NZ_JAKFFD010000182.1:0-9378 GCF_036675385.1 Pseudarthrobacter sp.
TCCGGCTAGTGCGGGGCCGCATCCGGCACAACGGCCGGTGGATGCCGGCTGACCAGCCCCACCGTGTTCCCTTCCGAGTCACGGATGAAGGCCATCCACTCATCGGTTCCTGCCGGACCCAGGGTGGCGTCGCCATGGTGGAAGATCACCTGCGGCAGCGCAACTACCTCCACTCCCCTGCCCTGCAGGGCGCTGATGCTGGTCCGGACGTCCTCCACCTCCAGATAGAGGACCGACGACGGTGCGCCGCGCTCCAGCAGGAGCCGGACGCCGTCCAGATCGAAAAACAGGAGTCCCGGCGGGTCGTAGACCGCCGCTGGCTGCATCCCGAGAAGCTGTGAATAGAACTCCGCGGCCCGCTGGAGGTCATGTGCCTGCTGGGCCACCTGGATCAGGCGCACTGTGCCTCCCGCTTGATAAGCACCGCTGTTGTCCCACCCATCTTCCGTAATCCCCCCGTAGCAGGGCAAGCATCAGGACCGGGCCGCCGTCGCCGGGTTAGGCTCGAAGCCATGACCTGGACCCAGCAGCAATCCGTAACCGGCGGCAGGCGCGCCATCACCGCCGCGGCACTGTCCGACGCCGTCCTCATCCTTGTTTTCGCAGCCATCGGCAGGGACGCCCACCAGCGCGGCGACATTGTCACCGGCGTGTTCCTCACCGCATGGCCGTTCCTGGCCGGGGCCGCCATCGCCTGGCTTGCGTGGCGGGCGTGGCGGCGTCCGCTGTCCATGGCAACCGGCGTCGTGGTCTGGCTTGGCGCCGTCGCCGGCGGGATGATCCTGAGGGCGCTGACGGGACAGAGCGTAGTACTGGCCTTCGTGGTTGTTGCGCTCTTGAGCCTGGGGTTGTTCCTGGTGGGCTACCGGGCACTTCTTGCACTAGTACGCAGGCTTAGAAAGTCGTGAAGGCGCCGCCAGCCACGCGTCCGGGGCACGCCCGATGGACACGGCCCATGTAATAGGCTGGCATCACCAAAGAGTCTTGCCGGGCACAGCTACGGCCAACAGATCCGGAAGGATTGAACAGTGATCACCGCATTCGTTCTGATCAAGACCGACGCCGCGCGCATCCCGGAAACCGCCGAGGAAATTTCCGCGATCCCAGGCATCAGCGAGGTCTATTCCGTAACAGGCGAATGGGACCTCATCGCCGTTGCCCGCGTCGCCCGGCACGAGGACCTGGCTGACGTCATTGCCGACAAGCTGTCAAAGGTGCCCGCGGTGGTTCACACCACGACACACATTGCCTTCCGTGCCTACTCGCAACACGATCTCGACGCGGCATTCGCTCTCGGCTACGAACAGTAGGACCACTTCCCCTGAAAAAGACGCGGGCCCGGCTTTACAGCCGGGCCCGCGTCCTTTTCGTGTGTACGGGTCAAGGCCGCGTCAGCGAAACCCACTTATCGAGGACCGCAGCGGCAGCACCGCTATCAATCGACTCCGCGGCCCGGCCAAGAGCCGAACGCATACGCTCCAGGAACGGGCCCTCGGACGATTCATCAAAGGCCACCAGCCCAGCGGCCGCGTTCAGCAGCACAGCATCCCGCGCTGCGCCGGTCTTGCCGGCCAGGACATCACGTACGACGGCGGCATTCGCCTGCGCGTCCCCGCCACGGAGGTCCTCCACAGTCGCGGGACGGATGCCAAGCCCGGCCGGCTCAAAATTCAGCTCAGAGACAGCGCCGTCGCGGATTTCCCAGACGGTGGAGGGACCCGTTGTAGTCAGTTCGTCCAGTCCGTCATTGCCGCGGAAAACCAGGCCGCGGCTGCCCCGCTTCGCCAGGACACCGGCAACCAGCGGGGCCATACGGGCATTCGCCACTCCCACGGCTGAGGCCTGGACAAGAGCCGGGTTGGTCAGAGGTCCCAGGAAATTAAAGGCTGTGGGGATGGCGAGCTCCCGGCGGGGCACGGCTGTGTGACGGAAAGACGGGTGGAACACCTGCGCGAAGCAGAAAGTGATTCCAGCCTCCCCCGCGTTGCGTGCCACCTGGGCCACCGGGAGGTCGAGCCTGACCCCCAGCGCTTCAAGCACGTCAGCCGAGCCGGAGGACGAAGACGCTGCACGGTTGCCGTGCTTGACGACCTTCGCTCCGGCGCCCGCAGCAACGAGGGCGGACATGGTGGAAATGTTGACGGTATTGAGCTGGTCCCCGCCGGTACCAACGATGTCCAGCTTCTGACCGGGGATATCGATGGGGGTTGCATGGCGCAGCATCGCGTCCACCAGACCCGAGATTTCGTCCACGGTTTCGCCCTTGGCGCTGAGGGCAACCAGGAATCCGGCGATCTGCGCGGGGGTGGCCTCCCCGGACATGATTCTGTCCATAGCCCACGCGGTATTGTCCGCAGTGAGGTCAGTACCGTTGATAAGAGCCGAGATGAGCCGCGGCCAGGTGTTGCTGTCCGCCGGGGCGGTTGCCTGAGAAGTCACCTTCTGATGCTATCGAGCCACCTCGGACCTGACCAATGTGAACGTCGCCGGGAACTTTTCATAGTGATTTCGCGTCTTTGTAGAAAAAGTCCCCCGAAAAGGCGGTTCGCGTTGGGAACTACGGACTTTTATAGACATAATGTCTATGTGACATCTGCGACCCATGCCCCCAGTACCCCGGCGCACCCCACGCTGAACCGCCCCAATATGGTTTCTGTCGGAACCGTAGTTTGGCTGTCCAGTGAGTTGATGTTCTTCGCCGGTCTCTTCGCCATGTACTTCACGCTGCGCTCCACGAGCGGTCAGATGTGGGCGGAAGAGACAGCAAAGCTCAACTTCCCCTTTGCGCTCGTCAACACGATCGTCCTTGTGGCCAGTTCCTTTACTTGCCAGATGGGCGTCTTCGCCGCCGAACGGCTGCAGCCTCGCAAGACAGGCGGCCCGTTCCAGTTCTCCCGCTGGGGCATGAACGAATGGTTCACGCTGACCTTCATCATGGGTGCGTTCTTCGTCGCCGGCCAGGCAACTGAATACGCGATGCTTGTTTCCGAACACGTTTCGCTCTCATCCAACGCCTACGGCTCATCGTTCTATATCACCACCGGCTTCCACGGTCTGCACGTAATCGGCGGCCTCGTTGCCTTCCTCTTCATCATCGGACGCTCGTTCGCAGCAAAGAAGTTCGGCCACTTCGAAGCAACCTCCGCGATCGTCACGTCTTACTACTGGCACTTTGTGGACGTTGTCTGGATCGGCCTCTTCCTGGTCATCTACGTACTGAAGTAGTCAAGCTTTGATTCCTTTTCTACAAGAGGCAGAATTTCAAGAAGCGGCTCACGGAGCCGGCGCACGATCGAATAAAGGAACCACCACGTGAAGGCTCTCTCGCAAAAGCGGCGTCACCCACTCGCAGTAATCGCGCTGCTACTGATGGGACTCCTCGTCACTGGTGGGCTGTATGCCGTTGCCACCACCGTCAACGAGGCCAAGGCATCCACCACCAGCTTCAGCTCCAATGACACCGCCGAGGGCGAAAAGCTCTTTGAGGCTAACTGCGCCACCTGCCACGGCATGGGCGCGAGCGGCAGCCAGGATGGCCCCTCGCTGGTCGGCGTCGGTGCTGCGTCCGTTGATTTCCAGGTCGGTACCGGCCGGATGCCCATGCAGATGAACGGTCCCCAGGCGTACAAAAAGCCGGCCCAGTTCAACGATGCCCAGACTCATCAGCTTGCAGCCTACGTGGCTTCCCTGGGAGCCGGCCCGGCAATTCCTGAAGAACACCTGCTTGATGAGCAGGGTGACGCCGCCAAGGGTGGCGAGCTCTTCCGCGTGAACTGCGCGATGTGCCACAACGCAGCAGCAGCCGGCGGTGCACTCACCCGTGGCAAGTTCGCTCCCGCCCTTGCCGATGTCTCGGGCAAGCACATCTACGAAGCGATGGTCACCGGACCGCAGAACATGCCCGTCTTCAGTGACGCAAACGTCACCCCCGAGGGCAAGCGCGACATCGTCACGTTCCTGAAGCAGATCGAGGCCAACGGCTCCCCCGGTGGCGCTGACCTCGGGGCCCTGGGCCCGGTCGCCGAAGGACTCTTCGTCTGGGTTGCAGGCCTGGGCGTCATCATCGCGTTCACCATCTGGCTTACTTCCCGGACGTCTTAGGCGCAACGGGAAACTTAAGAACTTCTGCTGCCCAGTCAGCAGTTTGAAATTGAAAACTATAACCCGGCAGACGCCGGGACGAGAGAAGGATGAGGCGAATTATGGGCAACCATAGTGACGGCAGTCCGAACCCCTCGGGCACCGTAGCTACGGCTGGTCAGAATGAGGTGGAGAAGTTCCAGGATCCTGGAATTCCCCCGCACCGTTTGCGCCTGGCCGACACGGACCCGAAGGCCGCAAAGCGTGCAGAACGGCAGGTCGCCGTGCTTTTCGGCGCGTCAGTTGTCGGCACCCTGATCTTCCTGGTGGCGTACTTCGCCATTGACTTGGGCGAGGGCACGAGCATCGCCACGATCCGGCTGCAGAACGCCCTGCTGGGCGTTGGCACCGCGTTTGCGATGCTCGGCATCGGCACCGGTATTGTGCACTGGGCCAAGGCCCTGATGCCGGACCATGAAGTCTCCGAAGAACGCCATCCCATCCGCACGGAAGAAGACCGCCTGGCGGCAGTCCGGATCGTGGATGACATCGTGGAAGAGACCGGCATCAAGCGCCGCCCGCTCATCCGCAACACGCTGCTCGGTGCTATGGCCCTGGCCCCGCTTCCCGCGATTGCGGTTTTCGGTGACCTTGGCCCCCGCCCCGACCGGGCGCTGTCCCACACTATGTGGGCACCGCAGGAGGGCAAGCTCAAGCGCCTCACCCGCGACCCCGACGGCACACCTATCAAGGCCTCTGACGTCACCATCGGTTCGGCCTTCCACGTGATTCCTGAGGGCCTGAACGAACTGCATGAAGGCAAGCTCAACGAAAAGGCCAAGGCAGTTGTCCTGCTGATGCGCCTGGATCCGGCCTCGCTGAACCCGTCGGCGGGCCGCGAAGACTGGAGCTACAACGGAATCGTTGCCTACTCCAAGATCTGCACCCACGTCGGTTGCCCCGTTGCTCTGTACGAGCAGCAGACGCACCACCTGCTGTGCCCGTGCCACCAGTCCACCTTTGACCTCACGAACGAGTGCAAGGTGATCTTTGGCCCGGCCAGCCGGCCCCTCCCCCAGCTGCCGATTGCAGTGGACGCCGAGGGCTACCTGGTCGCAACCAGCGACTTCAATGAACCTGTAGGACCGAGTTACTGGGAGCGTGATGAGCATGAGCGCAGCATCAAGAGCTGAAGCCCCCGCCTTCGTCGCCAAGACTAAAGCCGGACGCATCACTGATTTTGTTGACGCCCGAGTTGGCGGATCAGGAATCCTGCGCGAATTCGGACGCAAGGTATTCCCCGATCACTGGTCATTCATGTTCGGTGAAGTCGCCCTCTACTCCTTCGTCATCCTGCTGCTCTCTGGCACCTTCCTGACGTTCTTCTTTGATCCGTCCATGGCGGAAACGCACTACGACGGGTCTTACCTGCCGTTGAAGAACGTCGAAATGTCCGTGGCGTACAGCTCCTCGCTGGACATTTCCTTCGACATCCGTGGCGGCCTGTTCATGCGCCAGGTACACCACTGGGCAGCACTGCTGTTCGTCGCCTCGATCGCCGTGCACATGCTGCGCGTTTTCTTCACGGGCGCGTTCCGCAAACCACGTGAAATGAACTGGGTTGTCGGCAGCGTCCTGCTGATCCTCGCCATGGCAGCCGGCTTCACTGGCTACTCCCTCCCCGATGACCTGCTGTCCGGCAACGGCCTCCGCATCATCGACGGCGTTATCAAGTCCATCCCGGTGGTTGGTACCTACACTTCCTTCTTCCTCTTCGGCGGAGAGTTCCCGGGATCGGCTGTTATTGGCCGCCTGTACATGCTGCACATCCTGCTGGTGCCCGCCCTCATCCTGTTGATGATCGTCCTGCACCTGTTCATGGTGGTTGTGCACAAGCACACCCAGTACCCCGGCCCCGGCCGCAACGACGGCAACGTTGTTGGCTACCCGCTCGGCCCTGTATACGCAGCCAAGGCGGGCGGCTTCTTCTTCATCGTCTTCGGTGTCGTTGCCCTGATGGCGGCTTTCTTCACGATCAACCCGATCTGGAACTACGGCCCCTACGACCCGTCGCCGGTTTCTGCCGGTACCCAGCCTGACTGGTACATCGGGTTCGTTGACGGTGCCCTGAGGCTTATGCCCGGTGTCATCGGTGATTTCCAGTTCGAGTACGTTGTCTTCGGCTACGTGCTGACGCTGAACGTTCTGCTGCCCGCACTGGTGCCCGCAGGCATTCTGTTCACGGTGATGTTCATGTACCCGTGGATTGAAAGCTGGATCACCAAGGACACCCGCGAACACCATGTCCTGGACCGTCCGAGGAATGCCCCCACCCGCACCGCCATCGGCGTCGCCGGTTTCGTCTGGTACTGCGTGATGTGGGCAGCCGCTGGTTCGGACCTCATAGCCACACACTTCCATGTGTCTCTGAACGATGTGACGTACTGGCTCCGCGCCTTGTTCTTCGTCGGCCCGGTCATCGCGTTTATGGTTGCCAAGCGAGTTGCCCTCGCCCTCCAGCGCAAGGACCGCGAAATCGCACTCCACGGCCGGGAGACCGGACGCATTGTCCGCCTTCCGCATGGCGAATTCATCGAGGTGCACGCGCCGCTGGATGAATACAAGCGCTACAAGCTCGTGGGCTTCGAATCCCCCTCACCGCTGCCGGCGGTCCCCAACGACCACGGGATTGTGACGCGCAAGGAAAAGCAGCGTGCGTTCCTCTCCAAGTGGTTCTTTGAAGACCGTGTGGCACCGGCCACGCCTGCAGAGCTGGAAGCCGCACACGGCCACCACGCCCCTGCGGTAGAGGCCGGCGAGGAAACCAAGAGCCTCAGCCACTAGCACTCATAGCAGTAACGGGAAAAGGCCCGGTCCATTTTGGACCGGGCCTTTTCCCGTTAATTGCGGCCGGCCGCTGTTGGCTACTGCCGGGCCGCTCCTAGTGGTTGCGGTAACCCAGCGACTGGTTCCGGGCAGGCCTCGCACCTGGCCGCTGGAGGGGTACCCATAGCTTGTAGCGGTCGGCCCGGTAGTACGAAACTGAGTAGTCCACCATCGCCCTGGCAACAAAGGCGTGCCTCTGAATCTTGAGCAAGGGGGCGCCGACGTCAACGTTGAGCAGGCGGGCCGTAGAGGGGGAAGCAGCTGTCGCCTCGATCATGTCCTCCCCCCACTCCATCACGAGGCCGAACTGCTCACTCAGCACGTTGTAGAGCGATGTTGGGGGCTCGCCGTCCAAAAGACCCGGGACGCGCTGCGCCGGGATGAAGTTCTCGTCCACGCTCATCGGCTCACCGTCCGCCAGCAGCAGCCGACGAAAACGCACCAGTGGCGTCCCCTCCTCCACCTGCAGTTCGCGGGCCAGAAAGGCGCTGGCGCCGATCTGTTCAAAGCTCAGGACCTTGGCGGCCGGAACCATGCCGCGGCGTTGCATCTCTTCGCTGTACGAGGTGAGCTTTACCTGAAGGTCGAGTTTGGGCTTTCGTACGAACGTGCCGAGGCCGACCACCCGCTCGAGGACTTCCTCGCCGACCAGGGCGTCGATGGCCTGCCGGACAGTCATCCGGGCCAGGCCGAACCGCAGGGCAAGATCCCGTTCCGAGGGCAGCGCAGAACCCGGCGGGCAGGAATCGCTGATGTAGGCCCGGAGGATCTCCCTGAGCTGGATATAGATGGCGGTCCCGCTGCTGCGGTCGATCTCGCCGGCAACGCCGCGGGCATCAGCAGCCACGGAAGAACGTCTTTTCTTCAGTTTTCACTGTCCAAGCCTAAGGCAGGCAGCGCCGCTGGACTAGACCAGTTCCAGCAATGGACCGGCCCGACTCCCCCGTTTGGTCGCACAGCCATCCAGCCGGATATATTGGACAGGAAATTCAGCGATATCGGTTTGGGGGCCGTCAAGAAATGGGAGACCCCTTGCCAGTGCATAAGGCCGTTGTGTCAGCGTCAGTCGGCTTGCATGCCCGCCCTGCCGCGATGTTCGTCAGGGCAGTGACCGAAACTGGACTTCCTGTCACCATCCGCAAGGCAGGCATCCAGGGTGTCGACGCCCGCTCCCTCCTGGAAGTCATGATTGCCGACTTCCCCTTCGGCTGCGAAGTAGAGCTTTCAGTCCCCGAGGGCGCCCTCAGCGGCCCTGTCAGTCACCGTGACGCCGAGGCGGCCCTGCAGAGTCTGGCCGAGCTCCTGGAGTCACAGGGCTCCAGCTAACCCCTCCCAGAGGCCTATATCCCGTGACGTCCCGCGCCACGGTCGACGCGCCAATCGAACGGACAAGAACGACGTCGGGCCCCACCAGAAGGTGGGGCCCGACGTCGTAATTCATAAAATGCCTGTTGAAGCCAAGGGGCTTCTAGTGGGCGTGGTCCCCACGGCTGTACTCGAAGACCCACCCCACGAGGGCGACAACTGCGAGGCCGGCTGCGATGAACAGGATCCACCAACCCACTGCCAGGCCCAGGAATCCGCCCGCGCAGGCGAGGCCCAGAACGAGCGGCCACCAGCTCCAGGGGCTGAAGTGCCCCTGTTCGCCGGCGCCCTCGTGGATCTCGGCATCGTTGCGGTCCTCGGGACGCATTCCGACGCGCTTGCCGGTGAACCCAAGGTAGCCGCCGATCATCCCGGAAAGCCCACCCACCAGGAGGATCCCGAGGGTTCCGACCCACTCATGCCAGTTGGTCAGGAAACCGTAGACCAGGGAAACCGGTACGAAGAAGAAGACTCCGGCTCCAAATATCCATGATTCGATTTTCACTTGGCGGTGTCCTTCTGGTCGGCGTTACCGAGCACCGCGGCTGCGGCTGCAGGCGATTCAACGGTGTGTACCTGCGAGAGCTCCGGGTGGTGGAGGTCCAGGGCGGGACGCTCCGAACGGATCCGGGGCAGCGAGGTGAAGTTGTGGCGCGGCGGCGGGCAGGAAGTGGCCCACTCAAGCGACGCTCCGAAGCCCCACGGGTCATCCACTTCAACGCGCTCGGAGCTGCGCCAGGTGATGTAAACGTTCCAGAAGAAGGGAATCAGGGATGCGCCCAGAACAAACGAGGAGATGGTGGAGAACTGGTTCATCCAGGTGAAGTTGTCCTCCACCAGGTAGTCTGCGTAACGGCGGGGCATGCCTTCAACGCCCAGCCAGTGCTGGATCAGGAACGTGCCGTGGAAGCCAAGGAACAGCAGCCAGAAGTGGATCTTTCCGAGGCGCTCGTTGAGCATCTTGCCGGTGAATTTTGGCCACCAGAAGTAGAAGCCTGCGAACATCGCGAACACCACAGTGCCGAACACCACGTAGTGGAAGTGCGC
>NZ_JAKFFD010000227.1:0-1743 GCF_036675385.1 Pseudarthrobacter sp.
CGTTTGCACGTGACGCCCTGGACCATACCGGCATACTTTCGAGCGTAGCCGCAAAGGAGCCGGGATGAGAGACCGCAACACTGGATCAGGCCAAATTGCGGCGGATTTCAACGGATGACAGCAATGGCCGGCCTCCGCTGACGGAGACCGGCCACTCACACTGTTATTCCCACTCGATGGTTCCCGGCGGCTTGCTGGTCACGTCCAGCACCACCCGGTTTACGCCTTCCACCTCGTTGGTGATCCGGTTCGAAATCCGGGCCAGGAGATCGTACGGCAGGCGGGACCAGTCCGCCGTCATGGCGTCCTCGGACGAAACGGGGCGGAGCACAATCGGGTGGCCGTATGTGCGGCCGTCACCCATGACGCCCACACTGCGGACGTCGGCCAGCAGGACCACAGGCATCTGCCACACCTCGTTGTCCAGCCCGGCCGCGGTCAGCTCGGCACGCGCGATGGCGTCCGCCTTGCGGAGCAGGTCCAGGCGTTCCTGCGTGATGTCGCCGACGATGCGGATTCCCAGGCCGGGGCCGGGGAACGGCTGGCGGCCCACGATTTCCTGCGGCAGGCCCAGCTGGGCACCGACGGCGCGGACCTCGTCCTTGAACAGTGCCCGGAGCGGTTCCACCAGTTCGAACTGCAGGTCCTCGGGAAGGCCACCGACATTGTGGTGGCTCTTGATGTTCGCAGCACCTTCGCCGCCGCCGGATTCGACGACGTCCGGGTACAGCGTGCCCTGGACCAGGAACTTGATCTTCTCGCCATGGGCCGCGGCCTCGGCGATGATGGCCAGCTCGGCCTCTTCGAACGCGCGGATGAACTCACGGCCGATGATCTTGCGCTTGGTTTCCGGATCGCTGACGCCGGCCAGGGCGGACAGGAAGCGCTCCTGCTCGTTGGCTACATACAGCTTGACGCCCGTGGCAGCAACGAAGTCGCGTTCCACCTGCTCGGCTTCGCCTTCGCGCAGCAGGCCGTGGTCTACGAACACACAGGTCAGCTGGTCGCCGACGGCCCGCTGGACGAGCGCCGCTGCAACGGCGGAGTCAACGCCGCCGGAGAGCCCGCAGATAACCCGGGCGTCGCCGATCTGCTGACGGATCCGGTTCACCTGCTCCTCGAGGATGTTCCCCGTGGTCCAGTTGGGCTCCAGCTTTGCGCCCTTGAACAGGAAGTTTTCCAGCACCTGCTGGCCATAGGCCGAGTGCTTGACCTCGGGGTGCCACTGCACGCCGTAGAGGGCCTTCTCTTCGTTGGCGAAGGCAGCCACTTCCGCGCCCGCCGTCGTCGCCAGCACTTCGAAGCCTTCAGGCGCCTCGTGCACGGAGTCGCCGTGGCTCATCCAGGTGTTCTGGTGCTGCGGCATCCCCTCAAGGACAGAGCGGCCCTCGCCGAGGATGGTGGTCTGGGTGGAGCCGTACTCGCGCAGGCCGGTCTTGTCGACCTTTCCGCCCAGGGCGTTGGCCATGGCCTGGAAGCCGTAGCAGATGCCGAAGACCGGGATTCCGGCCTCAAAGAGGTCGGCGCCGACGGAGGGTGCCCCGTCCGCGTAAACACTGGAGGGGCCACCGGAAAGGATGATGGCGGCGGGGTCCTTGGCCAGGAGCTGCTCGGTGGTGAAGGTATGCGGAACCACTTCCGAATACACATTCGCTTCCCGGACGCGGCGGGCAATCAGCTGCGCGTACTGGGCACCGTAGTCAACAACCAGCACCGGCTTCTGGGAAGTCTGGGATGCAGTGG
>NZ_JAKFFD010000177.1:0-37219 GCF_036675385.1 Pseudarthrobacter sp.
CTGGGTGCTGGGCGGGGGAGAGGACCACGGGCTGCTGGCCACATTCCCGGCCGGCGTTCAGCTGCCTGCCGGATTCACTGCGATAGGCTCAGTACAAGCCTTGGGAAGCGCCACACTTCCGGGCGTCACAATTGCGGGCCACACCGTTGGCACCGGGGGATGGGATCACTTTGCAGACTAAGGTTGCCGCCAACGCGCAAGCGATGAAGCGGTGGTTGGACAAGGCTGAAACCGCCATTGCCAACCACAGCGACCGCCTCAATGCCATCAACATCTTCCCCGTGGCGGACGGTGATACCGGCACCAACCTTTACCTCACCGTTCGGGCGGCCGCCCGTGCCCTGCACAGCGGCCCGGCGGGCCGAGGCGCGGCAGTCCCGGCTGACGCCGGCCACGCGGATGTCGGAGCGGTGCTGGCGCGGGCCGGAAGGGCCGCCATGGAGCAGGCCCGCGGCAATTCCGGAACCCTCTTCTCAGTCTTTCTCTGCGCCGCGGCTGAACCCCTGGCCGGTCACACCCGCCTGACGTCAACCCTCCTGGCCGCCGCGCTGAACCGTGCCCAGATCCGGGCCTGGTCCGCGTTGAGCGACCCCGTGCCAGGCACCATGCTTTCGGTCATGGAAGCCGCCGCACGAGCCGCCGCGGCAGTGGACGCCGGCCACAACGGCGACGACAGCAACCAGGCCCTGGGCAAAGCCCTCGACGCTGCCGTCAACGGGGCGCTCAGGGCAGTAGTCAGCACGGAGAGCCAGTTGGCGGCCCTTGAAGCCGCGCATGTGGTCGATGCCGGGGGTGTTGGCATGCTGCTCATCCTTGACTGCCTCCGCTCCGCCGTCCTGGGCGAAGAACTGCAGGGCGAACTCCTCGACGGGCTGCATGGCTTCGACGTCCAGGACCCCCACATCCACGCCGATATGCCGGCTGACGACGGCGTTGAGGTCATGTGCACCATCAGCCTTTCGCCGCTCAGCGCGGCCACGCTGCGCCAGCGGCTCGACGAGGTCGGCGAGTCCGTCATCATGAGCCAGGTGGACAGTATGGCCGATGCTGAGGGCAGCTACCGGTGGCGCGTCCATGTCCACGTACCCGACGCCGCACCCGCGGTCGCCCTGATCCGTTCCCTCGGCGAGCCCAGCGACATTTCGGTCAGCGAACTCGCCCTGGCCCGCGAACCCGAACCAGCTCCGGTGAACTCCAGTGGGCATGAGCGCTGAACTGGGCCTGGGCCTGGAACGCCTGATCGGAAAGCGGTCAGCGTCGGCCATTGAGAAGCACCTGGGCATCGCCACAGTCGGCGGCCTCCTGAACTACTTCCCGCGCCGCTACCTGAACCGCGGCGAACTGACGCCCATCAGCGAGTTGCCGCTGGATGAAGAGGTCACGCTTTTTGCACGGGTGCTCTCCAACAGCACGCGCAAGATGCATACGCGGCGTGGTTCCATCACGGACGTTGTGATCACCGACGACGCCGCCTCCCACGGCCGTCCGCGCCTTTCCGCGGTGGGCCCCGGCAGCGGGCACGGGACTCTCAAGATCACCTTTTTCAGCGGACACCGGGCACAGGCGCAGCTCCTGCCGGGCCGGCGCGTGATGTTCTCCGGCAAGGTGACGCGCTACGGAGCGTCCCTGGGCCTGACCAACCCGGACTTCCACCTCCTCGACGAGGACCCGGACATGCCGGCCATGGACCCCGAAAAGCTCGCCGCCATGCCCATCCCGGTCTACCCGGCCACCGCAAAGCTCACCAGCTGGTCGATCCAGAAAGTCATCGCCACGCTCCTGGAAACCGTGGATCTGGAGGCCCTGCCGGATCCGCTGCCGGAGGCGGTGGCCCGTAGGGAGAAATTCCTTCCCGTGGCCGAGGCCTACCGGCTCATCCATAGGCCGGAATCGCAGGCTGACTGGATGAAGGCCCAGGAGCGATTGCGCTACCAGGAGGCCCTGGTCCTGCAGGCGGCCTTGGCGCGGCGCCGTGCCCAGCTTGCGGCCGAGGAAGCCACGGCACGGCGCCCGGCCTCCGACGGGCTGCTGGCCGCGTTCGACAGGCAGTTGCCCTTTACGCTCACCGGCGGCCAGGCCGCCGTCGGGAAAACACTGGCCACGGAGCTGGCGCAGGACAGCCCCATGAACCGGCTGCTGCAGGGTGAGGTCGGCTCGGGCAAAACCATCGTCGCGCTGCGGGCCATGCTGCAGGTGGTGGATGCCGGCGGGCAGGCCGCCCTCCTGGCGCCCACCGAGGTCCTCGCCGCCCAGCACTTCGATTCCATCCGGCGGACCCTGGGCTCCCTGTCCCGCGACCCCATACTGTCCCCGGACGGGCTGCTGGGCAGCCTGGCCGAAGGGGCCGTTCAGGTCACTCTCCTCACCGGTTCCATGCCCACCGCCGCCCGGAAACGGGCCATGCTGGACGCCGCATCCGGCACGGCCGGGATCGTGATCGGCACGCACGCCCTGCTCAGCGACAACGTCGCGTTCTACGACCTTGGCCTGATCGTGGTGGACGAGCAGCACCGGTTCGGTGTGGAGCAGCGGGACGTCCTCAGGTCAAAGGCCAACAAACCGCCGCACCTGCTGGTCATGACGGCCACGCCCATTCCGCGTACCGTTGCCATGACGGTCTTCGGCGACCTCGAAACCTCCATCCTGGACGAACTGCCCGCAGGCCGGGCGCCGATTTCCACGCATGTGGTGGGCCTCGCCGAGAACCCCGGCTGGGCAGACCGCATCTGGTCCCGTTCCCGTGAGGAGATCGACGCCGGGCACCAGGTGTACGTGGTGTGCCCCAGGATCGGAACAGACGACGACGGCGACTTCAGCCCGGGGGAAGCGGAACCTTCCGCGGCTGACCTGGCAGGCGACGGCGCTGCGCGGGAGCTCGCGTCCGTGACCGCCGTCGTCGAACATCTCCAGCAGGTGCCGGCCCTGGCCGGTGTGCCCCTTGGGCCGATGCACGGCCGTTTGGACACCGCGGTGAAATCCGCCGCGATGGCCGACTTCACCGCCAACCGGACCAAGCTCCTGGTCTCCACCACAGTCATCGAAGTCGGCGTTGACGTCCATAACGCCACCTTGATGGTGATCCTCGACGCCGACCGCTTCGGCATTTCCCAGCTGCACCAGCTGCGCGGCAGGGTGGGCCGTGGCGGGCTTCCCGGAACGTGCCTGCTGGTCACCAACCTCGAACGCGGGCACCCGAGCCGGCGCCGGCTCGATGCCGTGGCGGCAACCACGGACGGCTTCGAACTGTCGCAGGAGGACTTGAAGCTGCGCCGCGAGGGCGACATCCTGGGCGCTTCGCAGTCCGGCGGCCGCTCCACCCTGAAACTGCTGCGTGTGCTGGAACACGAGGACATCATTGCGCAGGCGCGCCAGGACGCCCAGGAAATTGTGGGCTCGGATCCGGCCTTGGCGCGGCATCCGCGGTTGGCGGAGGCCATTGACGAGTACTTGAACCCCGAGAAGGAGGCGTTCCTTGAGCGCGGATAGGAGGCGGCCATGAGCCGCATCATCGCGGGCGCCGCAGGCGGGACCCCCCTGGTCAGCGTCCCCGGCTCCCTGACCAGGCCCACTACCGACCGCGTGAAGGAAGCACTGTTCTCCCGGCTCGACGCATTCGGGATCATTGCCGGCGCCCGGGTCCTGGACCTGTACGCAGGGTCCGGATCGTTGGGCGTGGAGAGCGGCAGCCGGGGCGCTGAGGCCGTCGACCTCGTGGAATTCGATGCCAAGGCCAGTTCCGTGTGCCAACGCAACGCGGACCTGATCAACGGCGTACTGGGCCGCAAGGCAGTGACGGTCCACCGGTCCAAGGTGGAGTCCTTCCTGGAGCGCACGGCGGAGACGGCCAGCTGGGACCTGGTGTTCCTGGACCCGCCCTATCCGCTGGATGACCCTGCCCTGTCGGCGGTGCTGGGCAAACTCGCCGATCATCTGGCTCCGGCGGCCGTGGTAGTGGTGGAGCGGTCCTCGCGTTCACCGGAGCCGTTCTGGCCCGCCGGCCTGGAACGGTTTGCCGAGAAGAAGTACGGCGAAACGCGGCTCTGGTTCGCCGAGCCATTTGTGCCGGACGCCATCACGCCGGACGTTGTTATTGAGGAGCAGCCGCCGAAGCAGGCTTAGGGCCTGGCCCGGGACGACTGGGACGCCTGGGACGCGGGGAGTCTGCGGCTCAGCCGGCCAGCTTATCCAGGTCCACGCCGGCCAGAACCTTCGCGGGGTGGGGGCCTCGTGCCGTCAGTTCGGCTGTCCAGGCTGCGGGCCACGGAGTCTGCGTTCCGGCGAGGATGATATTGCCGGGGTAGCGGCCCGCGAACATCCCGGTTTCGGCGAAGGCTGCCACGTCGGTCATGGCGCGCCGCATGGCGGTGGCCTGGCTTCGCACCAGGGTCAGTCCGGGTTCATCACCCACGTTGACGATCAGCACGCCTTCCGGTGCAAGGCGTGCACGGGCCTCCTGGTAGAACTCCTGGCAGGCGATATGGGCCGGGGCTTCCGGTCCGGAGAAGATGTCCAGGATCACGACGTCGAACTGAAGTTCCGGGTCCAGGTCCGCCAGGGCGTCGCGGGCATCGCCGATGACGGTGTGCAGGTCGGTACCGTCAGGCAGGGGGAGTTGCTGCAGGACAAAGTCGAGGAGCTCGCGTTCCAGCTCCACCGCATACTGGACGGATCCGGGCCTCGTCGCCTGGATGTAGCGCGCAAGGGTCAGGGCTCCGGCCCCAAGATGGAGCGCGGTGATTGGCCGGCCTTCGGGAGCGGCGAGATCCACCAGATGGCCGATCCGTCGCAGGTACTCGTAGAAGATTTCCTCAGGATGCGCCAGGTTAACGTGGGACTGCTCGGCCCCGCCGATGCTCAGGACGTAGCCGCCATCGGTGAAAGCATCGGGCTCAATGGAGGCGTGCTGTCCCGTGGTCCGCAGGAACCGCGTGGAACGTGTGCCGCCGGGATCCGCCATCAGAGCTTTCCGCTGAGGGTCGCCAGCCTGGCGGCGGCCTCCTCGAGGAGCTCCGCTTTCTTGCAGAACGCGAATCTGAGCAGGCTCCGTGTCCGTTCCGCGCCCTCCGGGTGGCAGAACACGGGGACGGGGATCGCGGCCACTCCCACCAGTCCGGGCAGCCTGCGGGCCAGGTCCACGGCGTCGCCAATGCCAAGGGGTGCGGTGTCCACATTGACGAAATAGGTGCCCTGCGGCGTGTAAACGTCGAATCCTGCGGCGCGAAGGCCTTCGCTGAGGATGTCCCGTTTCTTCTGGAGAGTGGCCGCAACGCCCTCGTAAAACTCATCCGGCAGTGCGAGGCCGGTCGCAATGGCGGCCTGGAACGGTGTACCGGAGCTGTAAGTCAGGAACTGCTTGACCGTCCGGACAGCCGCCACCAGATGGTCCGGGCCGGTCAGCCAACCGATCTTCCAGCCAGTAAAGGAGAAGGTCTTTCCGGCGGACGAGATGGTGATGGTCCGCTCAGCTGCACCCGGCAGGGTGGCGACAGGAATGTGCCTGGCGCCGAAGGTGAGGTGCTCGTACACCTCGTCGGTGATGATGAGGCAGTCATGCTTTGCGGCAAGCTCAACGACGCGCTGCAGAACATGGCGGGGGAAGACGGCACCGGTGGGATTGTGCGGGTTGTTCAACAGCACCACTCTTGTGCGGTCGGTGAAGGCCGCCTCCATGGCCGTCATGTCCGGGTAAAAGTCGGGAGCCAGCAGCGGGGCGGTGACGTGAGTGGCGCCGGACAGGCCGATGACGGCGCCGTACGAGTCATAAAACGGTTCGAACGTCAGCACCTCATCGCCAGGGCCGACGAACGCCAGCAACGCTGCGGCGATCCCCTCTGTGGCGCCGGTAGTGATGATGACCTCTGTGTGCGGGTCCGGAGCCAGCCCGTAGAACCGCTCCTGGTGGGCAGACACGGCCTCACGCAGTTCCAGGATGCCCTTGCCGGGCGCGTACTGGTTGGCCCCGGCTTCGATGGCGGCCATCGCTGCCGCCTTGATTTCCCGCGGTCCGTCCTCGTCAGGAAAGCCCTGCCCGAGGTTGATGGCGCCGGTCTGCGCCGCCAGCGTGGTCATCTCTTCGAAGATGGTGACGCCCAGTTGGCCGGCAGGTCCCAGCAGATTGGCGCCTGAGGCGGTGCGCTGCCACGGGGCAGGCACGGTGGGCATGGAAAGGTCCCGTGGTGGATGCATCCAGTCATGGTATCCCGGCCGTCCCATGCGGTAGGTTCGGTGCATGAGACGCGCTGTCTGCCCCGGATCCTTTGACCCCATTCACAACGGCCATCTCGAGGTCATCGCCCGTGCCGCCGGCCTCTTCGATGAGGTGATCGTGGCGGTTTCGACCAACTATGCGAAGAAGTACATGTTCAGCCTGGGGGACCGTCTGGATATGGCGCGCGAAACCCTGGCATCCCTCAAAGGCATTGTGGTGGAACCGGTGGGCGACGGTCTCCTGGCCGAGTACTGCCGCCAGCGCGGTGTCTCCGCGATCGTCAAAGGTCTCCGCTCATCCTCAGACTTCGACTACGAACTTCCGATGGCCACGATGAACCGCCAGCTCAGCGGCGTGGAAACGGTGTTCCTGCCGGCGGAGGCGCACTACCTGCATTTGTCATCCACCCTGATCAAAGAGGTGGCCGGTCTGGGTGGCAGCGTGTCCGACTATGTGCCCCGGTCGGTACATAAAAGGTTGCTCGCGGGCGGGTCTGCGCCCGATCAGCCGGCAAGAGGGTAGGCTAGTCCGGTACTTCGACGGCCGTCCGTCGCCTGGTTTGAGTCCCTGCGGTTCTTCAGGCTAAGATGGTACGTCGGTCATATGTTCAACAGGAGTTCTCATTAAACGAGATGCTAGTTCGCCCTTGGCGTTCGACGTCAAGGATCTCGGGCGCAGCCCGGGCAGCATGCGGACACTGAAGGAACATGTACCCGCACCAAGTGATCTTGGTGTGGCACTCATTGGCGTTCAGGAAGGCTCGGACATCGAGCTGGATCTGAGGCTTGAGGCCGTACACGAAGGAATCCTGGTATCAGGAACCGCAGTCGCCGAAGTAAAAGGCGAATGCGGCAGATGCCTGGATCCCCTTGCGTATGACCTTGAGGTCAATGTGCAAGAACTTTTCTTCTACGAGGGCGTTGTGCTTTCGGACGAAGAAGAAGAAGAAGAGCAATATCGAGTCGAGCGCGATGTTATCGATCTTGAGCCGGTGTTGCGGGACGCAGTTGTAACCATGCTGCCGTTCCAGCCGGTGTGCCGGGAAGACTGCCAGGGCCTTTGCTCCGAATGTGGAGTCCGCCTGGAAGACGAGCCGGGGCATCACCACGAGATCGTAGATCCTCGCTGGGCTGCCCTAGCCGACTTGGCTAAGCCTGACCGGCAAAACTGATTTGTACGTGTTTGTCTAGAGAGAAATGAGTTAGCCGTGGCTGTCCCGAAGCGGAAAATGTCTCGCTCGAATACCCGCGCCCGCCGCTCCCAGTGGAAGGCAACTGCCCCCCACTTGGTGAAGACTGTCGAAAACGGCCAGGTTACCTACAGCCTGCCGCACCAGGCAAAGGTCGTTACCGACTCGGCTGGCACCGCGCTGTTCCTTGAGTACAAGGGCCGCAAGGTCGCAGACGTCTAATCGGCCGCTTTGGCTGACATGATGTCTTCAACTGAAGAGCTTCTGAAGCGTCTCGGTGTCTCCATTGACGCCGGGACGCTTCGTCTTGCTCTCACACACCGTTCCTACGCCTACGAAAACGGCGGCATCCCCACCAACGAGCGGCTCGAATTCCTGGGCGACTCCATCCTGGGCTTCTCCGTGACCGATGCCTTGTACCGGGACAACCCCACACTGCCCGAAGGCGACCTCGCCAAACGCCGCTCTGCGGTTGTCAGCACGCGCGCCCTCGCCGGCATCGGCCGCAGCCTGGGCATCGGGGACTATATCTACCTTGGGCAGGGCGAAAAGCTCACCGAGGGCAAGAACAAGGCCTCCATCCTGGCGGACACCATGGAGGCACTCATTGGTGCCACTTACGTGTCCAACGACATTGAGACTGCCCGCCAGCTGGTCATGCGCCTGATTGGGCCGCTCCTGAGGGATGCGGGCGCACTCGGCGCCGGCACGGACTGGAAGACCAGCATCCAGGAACTGGCAGCCAGCCGGCAGATGGGCACGATCTACTACGCCGTTGAGGGGGCCGGGCCGGACCACGCCCGTACTTTCACGGCTGTCCTGAATATCGGCGGCAAGCCCTACGGCAATGGGTCGGGCCATTCGAAGAAGGAAGCGGAGCAGGAAGCTGCCGCGGACGCCTGGCGGCAGCTCTCCCCAAGCGCGGGAGTCGCCGTGGCCTCAGCGGCGGAGGGCACATCACCAGAGTCCTCCCGCAGCGTCTAGGCTGAGCCGTGCCCGAACTGCCTGAAGTCGAAGTAGTCCGCCGCGGACTGGTGAGCTGGGTCCGCGGCCGGACCATCACATCGGTGGACGTGCTGGACCCGCGCTCCCTCCGCCGCCATGCCCTGGGCGCCGAGGATTTCAGAGGCAACCTCCAGGGTGCCACGGTTGTGGACGTGGTGCGCCGCGGAAAATTCCTCTGGATGCCGCTGAGGGAGACACCCGGCGCCACCGACACGCCCACCGTCGCACTGATGGCCCACCTCGGGATGAGCGGCCAGCTCCTGATGCAGGACGCGGACATGCCCGACGAGAAACACCTCAAGGTCAGGCTGCGCCTGAGTCCCGTGGCCGGTATGCCTGAACAGCTCCGGTTTGTGGATCAGCGGATTTTCGGCGGGCTGTTCGTCACCGGCATGGTTCCCACGGACGACGGCGGCCCGGGCGGCCAGGCGGAATCTCCCGTTGCGTTCATAGCCGAGGAAGCCTCCCACATCGCCCGGGATCCCCTGGATCCGGCGTTTTCCTTTGACCTTTTCTACAGCCGGCTGCGGAAGCGCAAGACAGGCCTCAAACGCGCCCTGTTGGACCAAGGTCTCGTATCAGGCATCGGCAACATCTATGCCGACGAGTCCCTGTGGCGGGCAAAACTGCATTACGCCAGGCCCACCGATACGCTGCGACGCGGCGACGCGGAACGGCTCATCACCAGCGCGCGCGAAGTCATGCTGGACGCACTTGCCGCCGGCGGTACCAGCTTTGATTCGTTGTACGTCAACGTCAACGGGGCCTCTGGTTACTTCGACCGCTCCCTGAACGCCTACGGGCGGGAAGGGAAACCCTGCAGCCGTTGTGCCGCCGTCGGGATTAACTCCTTACTCCGCCGTGAGCTGTTCATGAACCGCTCGTCCTACACCTGCCCGGTCTGTCAGCCGCGCCCGCGCAACGGCCGCTGGTAGGCCGCCGCCGCCCTGCCGGCCATGATCGGGCGCTGCCCGGTGCAGGGACAGACACCCGGAAATCCGTGGAAACCCGCAGGGACGCAGTAGATTTGGGGCAGCAAAGCAGCCGCTTCAGCCATTCAGGAGACCAGAAACACCTTGCACCTCAAAAGCCTTACCGTCCGTGGGTTCAAGTCGTTTGCGTCGGCCACGACCTTCGATTTTGAGCCCGGAGTCACGGCAGTGGTGGGGCCGAACGGTTCCGGCAAGTCCAACGTGGTGGACGCCCTCTCCTGGGTGATGGGGGAGCAGGGAGCCAAAACGCTCCGCGGCGGCAAAATGGAGGACGTCATTTTTGCCGGGACTTCCGGGCGGCCGCCGCTGGGCCGGGCCCATGTGTCCCTGACCATCGACAACGCTGACGGGGCGCTGCCCATCGAATACAGCGAGGTCACCATCTCGCGGACCCTCTTCCGTACCGGGGGCTCTGAATACGCCATTAACGGCGCCAGCTGCCGTCTGCTCGACATCCAGGAACTGCTCTCGGATTCCGGGATGGGCCGGGAAATGCATGTCATCGTGGGCCAGGGGCAGCTGGACAAGGTCCTGCACGCCACTCCGGAGGACCGCCGCGGCTTCATCGAGGAAGCGGCCGGGATCCTCAAGCACCGCCGCCGCAAGGAAAAAACGGTCCGCAAGCTTGAGGCCATGCAGGCGAACCTGCAACGGCTGAGCGACCTGACGGGGGAGATCAGGCGCCAGCTCACACCACTCGGCAAGCAGGCTGATGTGGCGCGCCGCGCCCAGCGGGTCCAGTTCGATGTCCGGGACGCACGCGCACGGCTGTTGGCCGACGACCTCGTCCAGCAGCAGAGTTCACTCGAGCAGGACGTGGCTGACGAAACGGCGCTGAAGGCCCGCCGTGCCGTAGTGGAGCAGCAGCTGGAGGAGGGGCGCCGCCTGCAGGCAGCTGTGGAACAGCTCGCCGCCGAGGCCACGCCAAAGCTCAATGCCGCACGGGATACCTGGTACCGGCTCTCCGCTTCCAGGGAACGGCTCCGTTCGCTGGGCTCACTGGCCCAGGAACGCGGCCGGCTGCTGGGTGCCGTTGATGCTGAACCGTACTCGGGCAGGGATCCTGAGCAGCTGGAACGGCAGGCCGTCCGGGTCCGGGACGAGCTGACGGAGCTGGAGCGCCACATCCTGGACCGGCGCAGCGCGCTGGACTCAGCGACGGCTGCGAAGACCGGGGCCGAACTGGAGGCGTCTGCGGAGGAAAAAAGGCTCACTGCCGTCCTGCGGGCCGCAGCGGACCGGCGCGAGGGCCTGGCGAAACTTGCCGGACAAGTTGGTGCGGCAAGATCGCGGGTTGAATCAGCGCAGGCCGAACTGGGCAGGCTGCGGGAATCACTCGCCGCCGGACAGGAACGCCGCCGCCGGGCCCAGTCGGAGTTCACCGCCCTGGAAACCCAGGTGGCGGGGGTCGAAGAGGGGGAGGAAAGCCTCGACGCCGACTACGAGGACGCCAGCGCAGGGCTCGACGCCGTCGTCCAGGAGATTGCCGATCTGACCTCCGCAGGGGGAGAAGCTGTCCGCCAACGTGACGCCCTCGTGGCCCGACGGGACGCACTGCAGCTCGGCCTTAACCGAAAAGACGGCGCGGCGCACGCCCTCAACTCCGGGCTGGCTGGCGTTGTGGGCACGCTTGCCCCGGGCCTCACCATTCAGCCGGGTTATGAAACGGCGATTGCCGCGGCACTGGGCGACGCCTCCGAAGCGATAGTGGTCCGGGATCCAGCCGTGGCCGCCGTCGTGGTGCAACTCCTGAAGGACGACGATGCGGGGCGTGCCTCCCTGCTGCTGGCGTCTGCTTTGCCCCTGCCGGACGCAAACTCCGGCCCGGGCGGACCCTTGCCGGCAGGCGCACGCTGGGCTGTGGACCTGGCATCCGGCGGGGGCGTGACCGCACCCGCCGTGGCCGCGCTCCTGACCGGGGTGGCAATCGTTGAAGACCTGGACGGTGCGGGGCTGCTGGTTGCCGAACGCCCGGACCTGACAGCCGTGACACGGGCCGGGGACGTGTTTACCGCCCTCACAGTGACTGGAGGCTCGGCGAAGGCGCCGTCCTTGCTTGAGGTGCAGGCCGCCGTGGACGACGCTGAGGCCCGGCTGGCCGTTGTCACCGCGGATCTGGAACGGAACAGGTTCGCCCTGGCCGGCGCCGAGGTCCGGCGCGCCGAGGCCCAGACGAGGGCAGAGGCTGCCCTGGACCGCCTGCACGATTCCGACGCCCGGCTCGCGGCCGTGGCCGAAAAGCTCGGCCACCTGAACTCCATTCTTCGCAGCGCCGTCGGCGAAAGCGACAGGCTGGCCACCTCCCTGGCCAGGGCCGAGGCCAATGTTGTGACCGAGGAACAGGCGCTCGCCGCCGTTGCGGCGCGGCTGGCTGCGGCGCAGGAGGCGCCGGCCGAAGAGGAACCCTCCACCGAACACCGTGATGCGCTCGCATTGGCCGCATCCCTGGCCAGGTCCGCGGAGATGGACGCGAGGCTGTCGCTGCGCAGCACGGAAGAGCAGCTGACCGCCACCCGCAACCGGGCCCTCTCGCTGGAACGGGCCGCGGCCACCGAACGACGGGCGCGTGAAGAGGCTGCAGAACGGGCGCGGCGCCGTCGGATCCAGGCCAGACGGGCGGCCGCCGTTTCCGCTGCGGTGGAGCTGGCAATCCGGTTCATCGACGTTTCTGTCGAGCTGGCCCGGCGTGAACGCGACCTCGCCGAAGAGAACCGGGAAGAGCGGGACCGTGCCCTGCTGGCGACCCGGACAACCAACGATGCGCTGGCCCGCGAACTGGCAGAGCTGACCGACTCGGTTCACCGGGACGAACTGGCCCGCGCCCAGCAGCGGGCACGGATTGAAGCCCTGGAAACACGTTCCATCGAGGAACTCGGGATCACCCCCGACGTGCTGGTGGCGGACTTCGGCCCGCATGTTCCCGTGCCCGTCCCCGCGGAGGAAAGCGGGGACAAATGGGCGGCACTGCGGACACCCGTGGACGACGACGGCACACCGGTCCCCGAAGGCAAGCCCTTTGTCCGCGAGGAGCAGGAGAAGCGCCTCCGGAAAGCCGAGAGGGACCTGTCAGCCCTGGGCAAGGTCAACCCGCTGGCGCTGGAGGAGTTTGCGGCCCTGGAGGAACGCCACCAGTTCCTCAGCACCCAGTTGGAGGACCTGAAATCCAGCCGTAAGGACCTGCTGGACATCATCAAGGAAGTGGATGACCGGGTCCAGCGCGTCTTCACCGAGGCCTTTGAGGACACCCGGGACCAGTTCGTCCACGTCTTTGAACGCCTCTTTCCCGGCGGCGAAGGCCGGCTGGTCCTCACCGACCCTTCGGACATGCTCACCACCGGAATCGAAGTCGAAGCGCGACCTGCCGGCAAGAAAATCAAGCGCCTCTCACTGTTGTCAGGAGGCGAACGGTCCCTCACCGCCGTCGCCCTTTTGGTTGCTATCTTCAAGGCCCGCCCCTCGCCGTTCTATGTGATGGACGAGGTCGAAGCGGCCCTTGATGACACCAACCTCGGCCGGCTCATCACCATCTTCGAAGAGCTCCGGGAGTCCAGCCAGCTGATCGTGATCACCCACCAGAAACGGACCATGGAAGTGGCTGATGCGCTGTACGGCGTCACCATGCGCGGGGACGGTGTGTCCACCGTCATCAGCCAGCGGCTGGGCGCCGACGTCTAGAGTCCGCGCAGGTGGCGGCCCCGAACGCCTGCCACGTTTGTGAGAAGCTAGGGGAGTGAATGACATCCTCCCCATTATTCTGTCCATTGTTGCTGCCCTGGCGGTTATTGGCGGGCTGATCCCGGTCCTGTTGAAGACGCGGAAGAACATCACCCAGTACCCCGGGACGCGCGACGCCAATGATCCCGCCACCCCGCAAGGCGGGGGAACACTGCTCGAGGACGCGCCGGTGGTTCCGGCCGAGCGCAACGCTCCCGCCGGCGTCGGCCTCGAAGACCTCGAAGTCACCGATGTACCTGATGACGTGGCGGGCCTGGAAACCATCCAGGTTGAGACGCCCCTTCCCGTCGCCGGCCGCCTGGCCCGCCTGCGTGAGCGCCTGGTCCGGTCGAACAACATCCTCGGCAAGAGCCTGCTCGCGTTGCTGTCCAGCGACAAGATCGATGAACACGTTTGGGATGAAGTGGAGGAGACCCTCCTGCTGGCCGACCTCGGCACTGAACCCACCATGCAGCTGGTCGACGCCCTGCGGGAGCGCGTGAAAGTGCTCGGCACCAGGACCCCTGAGCAGGTCAAGGCACTGCTCCGCGAGGAACTGATCAAGCTCGTGGATCCCACCATGGACCGCGCCCTGCGCACCGACCGGCACGCGGACAAGCCGGCCGTCGTGCTGGTGGTAGGCGTCAATGGCGTGGGCAAGACCACCACCGTTGGCAAGCTCGCCCGCGTGCTGGTTGCCGAGGACAAGGACGTCCTGCTGGGCGCGGCGGACACGTTCCGCGCGGCAGCCGCGGAACAGTTGGCCACGTGGGGCCAGCGTGTGGGTGTTCCCACCGTGAAGTCCGACGTCGACGGCGCGGACCCGGCGTCCGTCGCCTATGAGGCGGTCAAGGCGGGCATTGAGCAGGAAGTCGACGTTGTCATGATTGACACGGCGGGCCGCCTGCAGAACAAGACCGGCCTCATGGACGAACTCGGCAAGGTCAAGCGCGTCATCGAGAAGCTGGCCGAGGTGGATGAGGTTCTGCTGGTGCTGGACGCCACCACCGGCCAGAACGGCCTGAACCAGGCCCGCGTTTTCTCCGAGGTAGTGAACATCACCGGCATCGTCCTGACCAAGCTGGACGGGACCGCCAAGGGTGGCATCGTGGTGGCCATCCAGAAATCACTCGGCGTGCCGGTCAAGCTGATCGGTCTTGGCGAAGGCGCCGATGACCTGGCTCCGTTCGAAGTTGAGGGCTTTGTCGACGCCCTGCTGAACTAGGGACCGGGTCTACACCGGGTCGACACCAACGAGGGGTGAGTTCCCGCCGCTAAGCGCAGGCTTTAGCAGCGGGACCTCACCCCTCATTTCGTCAGCACGGTGGGTCAGTACGTAAAATTCAGCACAGTCACGGTCCCGGCGGTGAGCTTGATCTTCTGCGTGCTTTCCCCATGCTTGAAGCCAGGCACAGTCAGGCGATCGGCGATGGGCCGCGGCTCCGTGCGGGTTCCGTCGATAAGCGTCGCATCCTGGGCTGCATAGCTCGGTCCGGTGAGCTGGCTCATGGTGCCGGTCAGGGCCCTCCCTGGAAGCGTTATGGTTGCATCCATCTGGGCTGCCGTTTCGGGGTTGTTCTCATTGACGATCACCACAGTGGTGCTGCCGTCGGGGTTCTTCAGTGCGTAGCTGAACGCCAGGCCGCCGCCATTGCTCGCTACCTTGAGGAACTTGCCCTCACCCAGACCAGCCAGCATGGAAATCCCGAAGAAGTTGGCGCGGCCGGACATCTCGCCGTTGCCCTGCGGGTAGCTTCCCGCGCTGCAGATTGCTGACATGGGCGGCCCGCCCTTGCAAGTCAGCATGGAACTGTGGAAGCCCACCTGGGTGATCCCCAGTTGGGCCGCGTTGAGGGCGTAATCAACCGTCCAGAGGGCCGAGGCATGCGTCTTTGATGTTTCGTTCGAGCCCGGACAGGCAGCGATGCCCGTCTCGGGCAGCCACGTTTCCAGCCCTGCTGCAGTGCCTGCCTTCAGCGCTGCCTGGTGATAGTCAGCGGCGCGGTCGTGCATCAGTTGGCTCATGAGGTTGGACATTGTGGGGGAGCCTTTAGGGTCCCCTCCATCGCAGCTGTACAGCGGATAGTGGTGGAAAGTGAGGATCTTCTTTTGCGGAATGTCGGCGTCGATAAAGGGCTGCCACCACTTTTGGTCATAGGCGCCCGGCCCTGCGATCGGCAGGTTCGGCGCCACGGCGTAGATGGCCTTGGCGTACGCATGGAGTTCCGTCAGGTACTTCTCAAGGCTGTAGCCGTCTTTGCGCACACCGTTATCAACAAATCCGTTGGGTTCGTTGCCTACGGTGACGCTCAGCAGCCGCTCTCCCAGGATGGCGGTGGCGTGCTTCATCATGTCCGCCGCTCGCGCCGGGTCATAGTGGCCAAGATCTACAGTGAGGCTCACCCTCGTACCCGTAGCTTCCAGCAACGTGTTGAGACGCGTCAGGTCTGCCGGTCCCACCGCGCGGGCAGGCTGCGCTGCACTGCCTGTATAGCTGGCCGGAAGCGGCTCATTGGTGGACGTCCAGAAGAATCTTCTGTCCACGGCGTTTCCACCAAAGCGCAACACCGGCTGGTCGAGTTCGTTGAGCAGCTTGACCATCGAGGCATTGCTGGCACTAAGGTCCTCATCGCCGAGATCCGTAGCTTCAAGTGAGATCCCCGTCATTCCCCTGGGCAGAGGGCTTCCTTCCAGATCCCCGGACACCTTCAGGCTTAGCGGCTCAACAGGTGTCATCGGCGAACCCGCTGGCGGTCCGGCCTGGTCGTAGTAGCTCACAGCGGGGGCCGGCGGGAGGGCCGCTGTGCTTGTAGGAGCCGCAGAAGGGACTGGCTCTTCAACCACTTGGGCCAAAGCATCCGGGCGGAACAGTTGCGTAGCCAGCACCAGGGCGGCGACAACAACTACGGCAATTAGCGCAAATGGCCACCACTTCTGGAAGCCGCGCTTGTCACGGCTGCGTCTCTTCGAAGCCGGGAGGTCAGGGGGCAATGGATCGGAACTGGGCATGCGCAGGTTTCTCCAACGTTTGGGTGACTTAAGGTCAAGCCTAACCAATGCATGTGAACTGTCGGCTACCGGGCAGAGCCTCGCGGGTCCACTCCGGGCAGCGCGGAGGACTCGCGGATGGGGAGCCAGCAGGCCGCCGCGAGCACCAGCACACCGCCGGTGACGCCGAATGCCCAGCCGTAGCCCAGCCGGTCCGCCAGGACGCCCACCAGGACCGGTCCGGCAATGGCCCCGACGTCCGAGGTCATCTGGTAGGCCGCCAGGACCCGCCCGCCGGACCGCTCATTGCCAATGACATCCGCGACGGCGGCCTGCTGGGCAGGTCCCAGCAGGCCGGACCCCACCCCGGCCACAACCGATGCGGCGAGGAACCAGCCCAGGTGGGACGTGAAGCCGATGGCGGCCGTGGCGAGCCCGGCGACCAGGAGCCCCACGACCATCAAGGGCCGCCTGCCCAGGCTGTCCGCCAGCCGGCCGGAGAACGTCAGTGCGGCGGCATTGCCCGCGGCGAAAACGGCCAGCGCAAGGCCGGCGGCCTCGGGACCGGCACCCAGCGCAGCAACGGCAAACAGCGGGACGGTGGCCATCCGCACACCGAATGTGGCCCAGCCGTTGGCGAAGCTGGACATCAGCGCCGAGCGGTACACACCAGTTCCCCAGGCCTCGGCGAAGCGCATGTCCGGGGCGCGGCCCACTGTGGACCGGTCCGCGGACGGCGCGTGGCTGAGCTGGGTCTGCACCACCGCGGCAGCAAGGACCAGCGCGGCGGCGTAGCAAAGGAACGGCACCCGCAAGCCGAATCCGGCGAGCAGCCCGCCCACCACCGGGCCCAGGACGCTGCCGATCAGGAACGCCGACGCGTAAGCACCGGATACCCTACCCCGGCTTTCCGGGGGTGCGAGGCGCACCACAAGGGCCATGGAAGCCACCGTGAACATCACCGAGCCCACACCGCCAAGCCCCCGGAAGATCAGGAGCTGCCAATAGTCCTGGGCAAAGGCGCACGCCGCCGTTGATACCGCCACAATCAGCAGCCCCGCCACATATACAGGCCTCTCACCCCATCGGCCGATCAGGGCCCCGCCGGCCGGCGCGAACACCAGCCGCATAAAGGCGAAGATGCTCACGATCACGGCGGCGGCCGTTGCCCCGACGTCGAAAGTGGTGGCGAACTGGGGCAAGACCGGTGCCACCAGGCCAAAACCGAGTGCAATCAGGAACGCCGCAGCGAGCATCACCTTGATGTCGCGCGGAAGCGTGGGCCGCTGCGGGCGGATAACGGACAAGATCCGTGTTGTGGCGCGGCTCACGCGTGATGTTGCCGTCATGGGGCGGGGATCCTTGCAAGGTAGGCAGCCGGTGGCCGGCGGCAGTGATGAAACATAACCGTAACAAGACAGATATGCACCATTTACTTCCGGGAGGTTGTTGTAACAATCCGGCAATGTAAATCCTCCGCGGGCGAAACACGACAGCGACACACTCGATACAGGACGCAAAAGGCGTTAGTAAGGCG
Organism: Pseudarthrobacter sp.; assembly: GCF_036675385.1. Classification (NCBI taxonomy): domain Bacteria; kingdom Bacillati; phylum Actinomycetota; class Actinomycetes; order Micrococcales; family Micrococcaceae; genus Pseudarthrobacter; species Pseudarthrobacter sp. The sequence goes on from NZ_JAKFFD010000177.1 coordinate 17,634, forward strand.
GAGCATTCCGCAGCATCGATCATAGGGAGGACGTGCACCATGGAACTTACCGCAGGTCACGTATGGCTCATGGTGGCAGCAGCACTCGTGCTGTTCATGACACCAGGTCTGGCATTTTTCTACGGCGGCATGACGCGCGCCAAAGCTGCACTGAACATGATGATGATGAGCTTCATCTCCATCGGCATGGTCGGCGTGGTCTGGGTGCTCTGGGGCGCTTCGATGAGCTCCGGCGAGGGCTACATGCAGATTGTCGGGAACCCGTTCGCCACCTTCGGCCTTGAAGGCATCACCAGCCCGGACGGGCTCATCAAGGTCGGCTACGCCGCCACCTTCGCCATCATCACGGTGGCACTCATCAGCGGCGCGATCGCTGACCGCGCCAAGTTCGGCGCCTGGGCCCTCTTCGTCCCCGTCTGGGTCACGCTCGTCTACTGCCCCCTGGCCTACATGGTCTGGGGCGGCGGCCTCTTCGGCCCTGAAGGCGCCATTGGCCAGGCACTCGGCCCGGCCATCGACTTCGCCGGCGGCACCGTGGTCCACATCAACGCCGGTGTGGCAGCCCTCGTCCTGGTCCTGATCATCGGCAACCGCCGCGGCTTCGGCAAGGACCCCAACCACCGCCCGCACAACATCCCGTTCGTGATGCTCGGTGCAGCCATCCTGTGGTTCGGCTGGTTCGGCTTCAACGGCGGCGCGGCCACCACTGCTGAGCAGGGCGGCCTGATCTGGGTCAACACCCTCGCAGCCCCGGCCGCGGCAATGCTCGGCTGGCTCGTCACCGAACGCATCCGCGACGGCCACCCCACCTCCCTTGGTGCTGCCTCCGGCGTGGTTGCCGGCCTGGTTGCCATCACCCCGGCCTGTGCCAACGTCAGCCCGGTGGGCGCACTCGGTCTCGGCGTCATCGCCGGTGTCGCCTCGGCCCTGGCCGTCGGCCTCAAGTTCCGCTGGGGCTTCGATGACTCCCTGGATGTTGTGGGCGTTCACCTGGTCTCCGGCATCATTGGAACGGTTGCACTGGGCTTCATCGCCCTCCCCACCGACGGCGTGGGCGGCGGCCTCTTCTACGGCGGCGGCGCGACCCAGCTTTGGGCCCAGCTCGCAGCAGCAGGCATCGCCATCGCTTACTCGGCAATCCTCACCGCAATCATCGCCTTCGCCATCCACAAGACCATGGGCTTCCGCGTCTCGCAGGAGCAGGAAGTCGTTGGTGTTGACCTCAGCCTGCACGCCGAGACGGCGTACGAGTTCGGAGTGGGCGGCCACGGCGGGAGCTTCCAGCCGCTCCACGAACTGATCAAGGGCAAGGGAACGGCCACTGACGGCGGAGCAGCCGGCGCCAAGAAGACCGAACCGGCAGCGGGCAAGGAAAGCGTGGAAGCATGAAACTGATCACAGCTATCGTCCGCCCGGAGAAGCTCGAAGCCATCCGGGAAGGCCTGGAGTCCTACGGCGTCCAGGGGCTGACGGTCAGCGCGGCCAGCGGCTACGGCCGCCAGCGAGGCTACACAGAGGTTTACCGCGGAGCTGAATACAACGTGGACCTTCTGCCCAAGATCCGGGTTGAAGTCCTCGCCACGGACGAGCAGGCAGATGACATCCTGGACGTCATCATCGCCAGCTCCAACACGGGCCGCGCGGGCGATGGCAAGGTCTGGACCGTGGACGTCTTCGAAGCAGTCCGGGTCCGCACGGGAGAACGCGGCGTCGCCGCCATCTAGCAGTTCCGGAAGCTGATTGATCGGCAAAGCAGACTGTTCCACACGAAAGAGCGGGCAGGGAACCTCAAAAGGCTCCCTGCCCGCTCTGTTTGTCGGGGCCTACAGAGCCGCCGCTCAGCCAGCCAGCCTTAGCCAGCGAGCACTTAGCCAGCCGCCGCGGAAGTTGGCCATCCGGCGGGACCGGCCGAACCGGCGTCGTACTTTTCCAGCGGCACCGTGCCCCGCTGCCAGGCCTTCAGCACCGGCTCCAGAATCCGCCAGCAGTCCTCCGCGGTGTCGCCGCGCACCGAGAGCAGCGGATCGCCGGTCAGGACGCCCTCCAGCACTTCGCCATAGGGCAGCAGCTCAGAAGCGCTGAGCTCCGCATTCAGCGTTGTACGGCTCAGGCTGAAGATGCTGCCGGGGCCGTTGACGTCGACGTCGAACGCCAGGGTATCCGGCCCGAACCCGATCCGCAGCTGGTTGGGGGAGTCCACGCCGGTGAATCCTGCCGGCAGATGCGGGACGGGGCGGAACGTGACCACAGCTTCCTTGCGTTTCACCCCGAGGGCTTTGCCCGACCGCAGGATGAACGGCACCCCCTCCCAGCGCCAGTTGTCGATGTCCACCCGGACTTCCGCCAAGGTCTCTGTCCCGCGGGCTGCGTCCACCCCTTCTTCCTGCGCATAATCCGGGACGTCCCGGCCGGCAATCGAACCCGCCGTATAGATGGCCCGGCGGGTGGAGTTCGCGTACGGCGCGCTGATGCTGCTGGCGCGCAGCACGGCGGCGATGGCGTCCCGGAGGTCCCGCTCCCCGATGGTGGCCGGAGGCTCAATGGCCATCAGGGCCATGATCTGCAGCAGGTGGCTCTGGATCATGTCGCGCAGGGCACCGGCGTTGTCGTAATACCGCGCCCTTCCCTCCAGTGCCAGGTCCTCGTCGAAGATGATCTCGACCTTCTCCACATGCTCGCGGTTCCAGACGGGTTCCAGGAAATTGTTCGCAAAGCGCAGGCCCAGGATGTTGAGCACCGTCGCCTTGCCCAGGAAGTGGTCCACCCGGTGAATGTGGTCCTCCGGCACCAGCTCGGCGAGTGTGTGATTGAGGGAACGGGCCGAGGCAACACTTGCGCCGAACGGCTTCTCCATCACCAGCCGTGTTCCGGCCGGAACCTGGTCGCGGTGCAGGGACTCGCAGGCCAGCTGGCTGACATGAGGAGGCAACGCAAAATAGATCGCGGTGGGGCCTTCCAGGCCTGCCAACAATGCCGCCAGGGCTCCGTCCGCCGTAACATCCAGCTGGTGGTAGGGGGTAGCTTCCGCCAAGGCGGTGAGTGCCTTCTTGCCAGCCGCGTCGGCGGCCTCCACGGCGGGGGCGAAGGCTTCGTGGACCCGGGTCCGCCACTGTTCCGGCGTCCAGGCATCGGAGCCGGCGCCCACCAGGGTTAGGCCATCGGCGCGGCCGCTCGCCACCAGCCGGGCCAGTCCCGGCAGCAGGAGGCGTCCCGTCAGATCGCCTGAGGCACCCAGAATGAGCAGGGTTTTTACACTTGTTGGGCTGGTCACCCTGCCAGCATGCCATCCGGCAAGCCCGACTTGGTACCCTAGATAGTCGAGTCCCCCCTGTAAATCCACTGAAAGAAGTGCGCGGCGCGTGTTCAATTCACTCTCTGACCGGTTGACAGCAACCTTCAAGAATCTCCGTGGCAAGGGCCGCCTCACTGAGGCCGACGTCGATGCCACAGTCCGGGAGATCCGCCGCGCCCTCCTGGATGCCGATGTCGCCGTTCCCGTGGTGCGTGAGTTTACGGCCCGCGTCCGCGAGCGTGCCCTCGGGGCAGAGGTATCGGGGGCGCTGAACCCCAGCCAGCAGATCGTCAAGATCGTCAATGAGGAACTCGTTGAGATCCTCGGTGGCGAGACCCGCCGGATCCGCCTTGCCAAGACCGGTCCCACCATCATCATGCTGGCCGGCCTCCAGGGTGCCGGTAAGACCACCCTGGCGGGCAAGCTCGCCAAATGGCTCAAGGCGCAAGGCCACAGCCCCCTGCTGGTGGCATGTGATCTCCAGCGGCCCAATGCCGTCACGCAGCTCCAGGTTGTCGGCAACCGCGCCGGCGTGCCCGTTTTCGCGCCGCACCCCGGAGCCACTTCGGAACTGGAGCACCCCGCTGGTGACCCGGTCGCCGTCGCCCGCGCCGGCGTTGAGGAAGCGCGCCAGAAGCTGCACGACGTCGTGATTGTTGACACCGCCGGGCGCCTCGGTGTTGACGCCGAGATGATGGAGCAGGCGAGCGAGATCCGCCGCGCCATCGTCCCCAATGAAGTGCTGTTCGTGATCGACGCCATGATCGGGCAGGACGCCGTGAACACGGCTGTGGCGTTTGACGAGGGTGTGAACTTCACCGGCATCGTGCTGTCCAAGCTCGACGGCGACGCCCGCGGCGGTGCCGCACTCTCGGTTGCGTCGGTCACCGGTAAGCCGGTTATGTTCGCCTCCACCGGCGAAGGCGTGGATGACTTTGAGCTGTTCCATCCGGACCGCATGGCCTCCCGCATCCTGGACATGGGTGACGTCCTCACCCTGATTGAGCAGGCCGAGAAGAACTGGGACAAGGACGAAGCCGCCCGGATGGCGAAGAAATTCGCCGACCAGGAAGACTTCACCCTGGATGACTTCCTCTCCCAGATGCAGCAGATCCGCAACATGGGCTCCATGAAGAAGATGCTCATGATGATGCCCGGTGCGCAGAACATCCGCGAGCAGCTGGAGAACTTTGACGAGCGCGAGATCGACCGTGTCGAAGCGATCGTGCGTTCCATGACGCCGCACGAACGCGTCGCCCCGAAGATCATCAACGGCTCCCGCCGGGCACGCATTGCCCGGGGTTCCGGCGTGCATGTCTCCGAGGTCAACGGCCTGCTGGAGCGTTTCGGCCAGGCCCAGAAGATGATGAAGAAGATGGCCCAGGGCGGCGGCATGCCCGGAATGCCCGGGATGCCTGGCATGGGCGGCCCCGGCGGTGCGCGGAAGGGCGGAAAGAACGCCCCGAAGAAGAAGGCCCGCTCAGGCAACCCTGCCAAGGCTGCCCAGGAGCTGAAGGACGCCGAGGCCCGGCGGGCCGGGGCGGGGAAGGCGCTCCCCACGGGGGCAGCGTTCGGCCAGCAGGGCGGCGACTTCGACCCGTCGCAGCTGAACCTGCCCAAGGGATTCGACAAGTTCCTCGGCAAGTAACCACCCCTCCCGACTGGGTAGCAGCAGGCGTCGTTGTGGGCACTCATAACAACACTGGCTGCTGCCCAATTGGGATGTCGGTGCCGTGGAATAGGGTTGGGTCATGTTCAAACAGCGGGTAGTGTTCGTGCACGGCGCCGGACCTTTCGGTGCCGCGGCGTGGCTGCGCCAGCACGGCATGGCCCTGACGTACGACGCCCTCTTCCTGCGGCGGCACGGTTTTGACCCCATCGCTGAACCCGTGGAGTCCTCGTTCTCCGAAGATACCGCCATCATCCTGCGCTCACTTGCCGATGACGGCCGCGGGGCCGCTGGGGGCCATGTTGTTGCCCACGCCGAGGGCGCGATTGCGGCCATGATGGCCGCCGTCGAACGCCCCGAACTGGTGTATTCCCTCACGCTGGTAGAACCGGCGTGCCTGTCCCTGACCGCCGAACTGCCGGCCACGGCCGCGCACCGCGCCCTGATGCAACCGCTGTTCGACGTCCGGCACGAGCTCAGCGATGAAGACTTCCAACGTGAGTTCGTGCGGCGAATGTTCGCGGCGGACCTGCAGGAGCCCGCCACGCCGGAGGAAAAACGGTCGGCGCGCCGGCTCCGGTTGCAGGCGCCGTCCTGGGATGCCCCGCTGCACATAGTTCCGGGCGTCCCCACCCTGGTCCTTACGGGTGGGTGGGAACCGCTCTACGAGGAAATCGCCGGATATCTGCAGGAAACCGGTGCCCTGCACCGCATCGCTGCGGGAGGACACCGGCCCCAGGACTCTGCCGAAGGTGACCGTGCCATCCGGTCCTTCATCGCCGACGTCGGCAGGTCACGCTCGGTTCAGGCTTCCTGAGCCGTCAGTTCCCGGCCGGGATCCGAAGCTCGGGGAGGTAGACCTTTCCGCCGGCGGCCAGGAACTCCGCACTCTTTTCGCGCATCCCGCTGTAGGCCTCGGCAATGGCCGCCTGCGAATCTGCCGAACCGTATTCGTCCCTGATGTCCTGGCTGATCTTCATGGAGCAGAACTTCGGGCCGCACATGGAGCAGAAGTGGGCGGTTTTGGCCGGTTCGGCCGGCAGCGTCTCGTCATGGAAGGCCTCCGCCGTGACCGGATCCAGGGACAGCGCGAACTGGTCGCGCCAGCGGAACTCGAACCGGGCCTTGGACAGTGCATCATCCCGCTCATGGGCGCCGGGGTGGCCCTTGGCAAGGTCTGCTGCGTGGGCGGCGATCTTGTAGGTGATCACTCCGGTTTTCACATCGTCCTTGTTCGGCAGGCCAAGGTGTTCCTTGGGCGTGACGTAACAAAGCATCGCCGTGCCGTACCGGGCGATTTCGGTGGCGCCGATGGCGGACGTGATGTGGTCGTAGCCGGGGGCAATATCCGTGACCAGCGGCCCCAGCGTGTAGAACGGGGCGCCCTTGCAGAGTTCCTGCTGGCGTTCCACGTTCTCCCGCACCAGGTGGAACGGGACGTGCCCGGGACCTTCCACCATGACCTGCACATCGAATTCCCACGCCCGCTGGGTCAGTTCAGCCAGGGTGTCCAGCTCGGCGAACTGGGCGGCGTCGTTGGCGTCCGCCGTCGCCCCCGGGCGCAGTCCGTCGCCCAGGGAGAACGCGACGTCGTACTTGGCGAAGATCTCGCACAGCTCGTCGAAGTGGGTGTACAGGAAGTTCTCCTGGTGGTGGGCCAGGCACCACCCGGCCATGATCGCGCCGCCCCGGGAGACGATGCCGGTGACGCGGTTGGCCGTCAGCGGCACGTAACGCAGCAGCACACCGGCGTGGATGGTCATGTAGTCCACCCCCTGCTCGCACTGCTCAATGACGGTGTCCCGGTAGATCTCCCACGTCAGGGCGTTGGCCTCGCCGTTGACCTTCTCCAGCGCCTGGTAAATGGGCACCGTACCGATGGGCACGGGAGAGTTGCGGATGAGCCATTCCCGGGTGGTGTGGATGTCATCGCCGGTGGAGAGGTCCATCACCGTGTCAGCTCCCCACTGCGTGGCCCACTGGAGTTTGTCCACTTCCTCGGCAATGGAGCTGGTCACGGCCGAGTTGCCGATGTTGGCATTGATCTTCACCAGGAAGGCCTTGCCGATGATCATCGGTTCGGATTCCGGGTGGTTGATGTTGTTGGGGATGATGGCCCGGCCGGCCGCCACCTCGCTGCGGACCAGTTCCACGTCGCAATTCTCGCGGAGGGCGATGAACTGCATCTCGGGGGTGATGACACCCTGCCGCGCATAGTGCATCTGGGTGACGGTCTTGCCTTCGACGGCGCGGCGGGGCACCGGTTGCGCGCCCTTCCACTCCGCAGAGGCGGCGCCGCGGCGCACTGCCGACTTGCCGTCGTCGAGCAGGTTCCGTTCCCGTCCGCTGTACGGCGCGGTGTCGCCGCGGGCGGCGATCCACTCCGAGCGGAACGGGTTGAGGCCCACCACCGGATCACTGCCCGGACCGGCCGTGCGGTAGGTCCGGAAAGGCCCGTTCGCCTCCCCGTTCGGCGACGGTTCCAGCGCGATCTCGGTCACGGGTACCCGGATCCCGGTGGCCTCATCGTTGATAAACGCCAGTGAGTGGGACTTCAGTGACTGGGTTTCAGGCTGGAGCTTTTGATCCACGTCGGCTTCATTTTGGGCAGGGATCAGCTGTGTTTCTTGTGTATTCAATGAATACTCACTTCCTTCGCCGGCATTACCCGGACAGGTTCAACGGTCGCAGGCTGCGTCAGCCCGATCTCAGCCCCTGCAAGGGCTCCCGTGTGGTCAAGTCGAAGCTACCACAGGCCGAGGGTGGACTGGTGACAGCAATCACCGGAAAGCGGTCGCAGTCTGTCTGCTCCGCCACTTGAATTAAATTGAAGCTTCAAGTAAATTGGAAGCATAGCCGCCTTCCATCCGAAGGCCAACGGACCGGGAGTTTTCACATGACTGCAGAAGCCACCAGCCGGGATCTCCTTCCTGCCGACCTCTCCATGGGCACCGTGATGCTCAAGGTGGGCGACATGAAGCTGATGACCGACTACTACCAGCGTGCGCTCGGCCTGGAGATCGTCGCGGAACAGGACGGCGGCGTCTATCTTGGCCGCCTTCAACGCCCGCTGGTCCATCTCGCGGCCGCCCCGTCCTTGAATCTGCCTGGCAGGGGAGAGGCCGGGCTGTTCCACACCGCACTGCTGTTTGACGACCAGGCTTCGCTTGCCGCCACGGTAGCCACCGCCGCCCAGTACGAACCCCGGTCCTTCACCGGCAGCGCCGACCACCTCGTCAGCGAGGCCTTCTACTTCAACGACCCCGAGGGCAACGGCGTCGAACTGTACTGGGACAGGCCCCGCGAAAACTGGTCGTGGAACGGGAAGGATGTAGTGATGGACAGCCTGGCACTGCCGCCGCAGCGCTACCTCGAGCAGCACCTGACCCAGGAATCCGTGGCGGGCCAGCGGGCCAGCGAAGCCGGTGTAGGCCACGTCCACCTCCAAGTGGGCGACGTCCAGTCAGCGCACGATTTCTACGTCGGCACGCTGGGCTTCGAAAAGACCGCCGGCTGGCACGGGCAGGCACTGTTTGTCTCCGCGGGCCGGTATCACCACCACATGGCCATGAACGTCTGGAACAGCCGCGGAGCCGGTCCCCGCAAGGACACCCTGGGCCTCGGCGAAGTGCTCATCGAGGTCCCTTCCGGGGATGACGTCGGAGCGCTCGCCGACCGCCTGAAGGGCGCCGGTGTGGCCTCGCACCACACGGGCGCCGAGCTTCGCTTCGAGGACCCGTGGCGCAACAATATCCGGGTCGCCGTCCGCTGAGTGCGGCTGCCAAGTGTGCGGCCTGCCTTGTACTAGGCTGATTCTGAACGGCCGGGGTGGCACTTGCTGCTGCTCTTCCAGGCCGCACCGTCGACGGAATGAGGGCTGTTCCCATGGGTTTCACTGAAATTTTTGTTTCCACTCACGATGCCGCGCTGAAGCGGGCGGGCGTCCTGGATGCAGGCGGCTCCCCGGCGGGCCAGGCCCTGCGGATTCCCGGAATCAGCGATTTCGAAATCGAGCAGCTTGGCGACCTTGCCGGCGTTGCTGTGCACGCCGGTGGCGCGGACTACGAGCTGGCCATGGTTGACGTGGCCAGCGATTCCCTCCTCGGGGTCCCGCCGGCCATGGTGCGTGCGCTCGCGGACCTGCTCAGCTACGAGACTGAAGGCGAAGGCAATGTCCTGGACGACGTCGCTGAAAAGTGGGCCGCCCAGGATGACATGCCGTTCGGCGTGGCCGAGGCCCGGACGTATGTCCAGCAGTTCGCTGAGCTTGCCAACTCCGTCGATGACGCCGCACGCACCGGGGTGTATGTCTGGTCGTCGTAGGCCGGCCGTGGCCCGCCGGGTCCGCCCGCTGCCCCATCCCGACGTGTCAAGTCGAAATCCGGACGCTGATCTGGCACAATAAACAGGTACTCGATCTGCGTGGCCCCTCTCTCCGCGTCCGGATCCTGTCCTTCGAACCCTCAAGTATGGCCCGCCCCACGGGTGCAGAACGTCGGTTCACCCCTTTTCTGAAACAGGAGTGACCACAAAAGTGGCCGTAAAGATTCGCCTTAAGCGCTTTGGCAAGATGCGCGCACCGTACTACCGCATCGTCGTCATGGACGCACGCTCCAAGCGTGACGGCCGTGCCATCGAAGAGATCGGCAAGTACCACCCCACCGAAGAGCCCTCATACATCGAGGTGGACACGGACCGTGCCCAGTACTGGCTCGGCGTCGGCGCACAGCCGTCCGAGCAGGTTGCCGCGATCCTGAAGATCACCGGTGACTGGCAGAAGTTCAAGGGCCTGCCGGGCCAGGAAGGCACCCTGAAGACCAAAGCTCCGAAGGCTGCCTTTGTTGCCCCGGAAAAGGGTTCCGTGATCATCCCGGAAGCCATCACCAAGAAGTCAAAGCAGTCTGACGCAGCCGAGGCCCCGGCCGAAGCAGAGACCACCGAGGCTGAGTAGATTGCTGGCAGAAGCGCTCGAACACCTCGTCCGGGGAATCGTTGATTCGCCGGAAGATGTCAAGGTCAGCTCGAAGAACAACCGCCGCGGGGACACCCTCGAGGTTCGTGTTCATCAGGATGACCTGGGACGGGTGATCGGCCGCCAGGGCCGCACCGCACGGGCATTGCGCACCGTTGTGGCGGCACTGGCAGACGGCGAGCCGGTCAGGGTCGACGTCGTCGATACCGACCGCCGCCGCTAAGCGCTCAGCAACATCAGTTTTTGCTCCGGCCCTTCCACCAGCAACGGTGGAGGGGCCGGAGTGCTTTCACCACAAGACCGTGGAGAATCCACAAACCGAAACAGAGGAACAGATGCAGCTTCAGGTGGCACGAATCGGCAAACCGCATGGAATCCGCGGCGAAGTGACGGTCCAGGTGCTGACCGACGCTCCGGGGGACCGGTTTGTTCCCGGTACCGAGTTTGTGGTGGAGCCTGCATCGGCCGGCCCGCTCATTGTTGAGGGTGCGCGCTGGAACAAGGACATCCTGCTGCTCGCATTCGAAGGAATCGAGACCCGCAACCAGGCAGAGACCCTGCGCGGCGCCAAGCTCTTCATCGAAACCGAAGAGCTGGACGAGGACGACGACGAAGGCTGGTACGAGCACGAACTGGTAGGGCTCGAGGCGCGCGTCGGGTCGCAGGTGGTCGGCAAGATCGCCGCCCTGCACACCTTGCCGGTCCAGGACCTGCTCGTGGTTGAAACGCCGGACGGCAAGGAAATCCTTGTCCCGTTTGTGGAGCAGATCGTTCCGGAGGTCAATGTGGCCGGTGGCTTCGTCCTGCTGACGCCGCCGGACGGTCTCTTTGAGGTCAACGACGGCGAAGCCGGCCCCGGTGAAGCGGAGGAAAACGCGTAGATGAGAATCGACGTCGTCAGTATCTTCCCGGAGTACCTGGCGCCCCTGGAGCTCTCGCTCATTGGCAAGGCCCGCCAGGACGGCCTGTTGGACCTGCGCGTCCATGACCTGCGTGATTTCACCACCGACAAGCACCGCTCAGTGGACGACACGCCGTACGGCGGCGGCGCGGGCATGGTGATGAAGCCCGAGCCTTGGGCGCAGGCGTTGGCTGCTGTTGCCGCAGCTGCTGTGGCCGGATCCGGTGAAGCCGCAGCGGGTGCCGAGGCCACGGCGGCCGAGCCCGCCAAACCGGTACTGATCGTCCCGTCGCCGGCAGGGGAGCGCTTCAACCAGGCCCTTGCCCATGAGCTCGCAGAAGAGGACCAGCTGGTTTTTGCCTGTGGCCGCTATGAGGGCATCGACGAGCGTGTCATCGAGTGGGCGGAAGAGCACTTCACGGTGCGCCCCATGAGCCTTGGTGACTATGTGCTGAACGGCGGCGAAGTAGCCGTTTTGGCCATGGTCGAAGCCATCGGCAGGTTGCTGCCAGGCGTCGTGGGCAACCCTGATTCCCTGGTGGAGGAGTCGCATTCGGACGGGCTGCTGGAATACCCCGTGTATACCAAGCCCGCCAGCTGGCGTGACCGGGATGTCCCGGCAGTGCTGCTGAGCGGCAACCACGGGAAGATCGCGCAGTGGCGCCGCCACGAGCAGTACCGGCGGACGGCGGAACGCCGTCCGGACCTCCTGGAAACGTTCGACGCAGGGAAGCTGCCACGTGCCGACCGGACGGCCTTCGCCGACCTCGGGTACGACGTCGTCGACGGTCACCTCCTGGCGCGACGGCAGGCTGATACCAGCACGGACACTGGAACCGACGCCTCAACCTGAACCGGCACGTCCGTGGTCCAAGGCGATTGGCTGTAGGCCCGCGAGTGTGGCAAAATTAGTCTTTGTGTCTGCTGGGTCCGCACCTGCCACAGGGGGAGCGCAACCAACAGCTGGACACCCCGGGATCTTCAATCAGTGAAGGAACCGGCCCCACTTAATTTTCGGCGGTAATTTCCGGTACTTCCGGGCTTGCCCGCCGTGACCCAAAGTGAATGACCTGTGGCGTTCACCAGGAGTGCAATTATGCATATTCTCGATTCCGTAGATGCAGCCTCGCTGCGCACCGATGTTCCTGTCTTCCGCGCGGGTGACACCCTCAAGGTTCACGTGAACATCATCGAAGGCAAGAACTCCCGTGTCCAGGTATTCCAGGGCTTCGTCCTGGGCCGCCACGGCGACGGTCTCCGCGAAACCTTCACCATCCGCAAGGTCTCCTTCGGCGTCGGTGTGGAGCGTACCTTCCCGGTGCACTCCCCGATCATCGACAAGATCGAAGTTGTCTCCAAGGGTGACGTGCGCCGCGCGAAGCTGTACTACATGCGCGACCTGCGCGGCAAGGCTGCGAAAATCAAGGAAAAGCGCGACTTCCAGCCCAAGAAGTAAGTTCCCCAGGGACCTACAAAGCAGGCCCCAGCCGTACCAGGCCAGCGCCGGAGCCCTTCGCAACAGCGCCCCAGGAATACGGATCATGGACCAGACAAAACGCCAGCCCAGACGAATGGGCTGGCGTTTTGCGTTCCTGGCAGTTCTCCTGGCCGTGGCTATCAGCGGGCTGGTCCGTTCCCTGTGGCTGGATGTCTATTACATACCGTCCGAATCCATGGAACCGGTCCTTGCGAAAGGGGACCGCATCCTGGTCTCCAGGACAGACTTCCATGCCGAACCCATCCGTCGGGGCGACATTGTGGTCTTCGACGGCAGGGGTTCGTTTGCTCCCCTGCACAGTGGGAAGGGCCCCCTTCTGGATTCCCTTGCAGCGGCCGGGCAGTGGCTAGGCCTGGCCGGCAGTGACACCACGTACGTCAAACGTGTCATCGGCATGCCAGGGGACACCGTGGTTTGCTGCGATGCAGACGGAAAGATCACCGTCAACGGTGAGGCACTCAACGAGCCGTATCTGTTCGACGGAGACAGCCCAAGCACGCAGGTCTTCAGCGCCGTGGTGCCCGACGGAAGGCTTTGGCTGCTCGGTGACCACCGCTCGGCATCCGCTGATTCGCGCAGCCTGCTCGGTGCGCCCGGCGGAGGCATGGTGCCAATGGACCATGTCATCGGCAGGCCGGTCCAGATCGTTTGGCCACTTGATAGATTTGCTGCAGTACCACGGCCGCCAGCGGCAGGATCAACAACAGAGGACGGACAGTAAATGCCCGAGAACAATGCCCGGACACCTGAGCCGCCTCGCGACGGCGCCCCCGGTGCCGACACCGACGGTATGTCCGCCAACGCGATTTCCGGCGACGGCACCTCCGACGGCGTGGCGGATGGCAGCCCGGCAGCGCCACAGTCCGGCAGGCGATCCGCGGCACCGACTTCCGAGCCCGCCGCCCCCAGCCAGCTCTTTGTCTGGCTGAAGGAGGTTGCCACGGTAGTGGTGATCGCCGTGGTGCTGTCCTTCCTGATCAAGACGTTCCTGTTCCGCGCGTTCTATATTCCGTCCGAGTCCATGGTCAGCACCCTGGACGTCAACGACCGCATCTTCGTGAACCTGCTGGTTCCGGAGCCGTTTTCCCTCTCACGCGGGGACGTTGTGGTCTTCCGTGATACCAAGGGCTGGCTGAGCACCGCACCGGAGGAACCGAATGGACCTTTCACCTGGGTCCAGGGCGGCCTGATATTTGTGGGACTGCTGCCGGACAACTCCGAGCAGCACCTCGTCAAACGTGTCATCGGGCTTCCCGGTGACAAAGTGATCTGCTGCGACGACGGCGGTAAACTGACCATCAACGGATCTCCTATTGATGAAACCTATGTCAACGGGGCTGAGGAACCGCAGATCCGTGCTTTCGACGTCGTTGTTCCGGAAGGAAAGGTCTGGGTCATGGGCGATAACCGGAACCACTCCGCGGATTCCCGCTCGCACCTGGAATCCAATGGCGGATTCGTCGACCTCGTGGACGTAGAGGGCAAAGCCGCCGTCATCGCATGGCCGTTGAACCGGATCACTGTCCTTGACAATTATCCGGCCGTCTTCCGGAACGTGCCTGCGGGAGGCTAGGAGTGTCAGTGATTCCGGCCACCGGGTCCGAGGCTCCAGCCCGCAAGACGGACGGGGTCCGCTCCAAAGCACCGACGCTCCGGCATGAGAGGACGTTCAAAGCGCAGGGCGCCCGTTACCTGGCCGGCGTGGACGAAGTGGGACGGGGGGCGCTGGCAGGACCGGTGAGCGTCGGAATCGCCGTCGTGGACCTCCACACCCAGAAGCCCCTGGCCGGGGTGCGGGACAGCAAGCTCCTCAGCCCCGCCGAACGGGAACGGCTGGAACCGCTGGTCAGACGCTGGAGTGTTGCGTCCGCCGTCGGACACGCTTCCGCGCGGGAGATCGACGCATTGGGCATTATCGCTGCGCTGCGGCTGGCCGGTACGCGCGCCTGGCAGGACATCCTTGCGGCTGGCATCAGCCCAGATGTGGTGCTGCTCGATGGCAGCCACAACTGGCTCTCGCCCGCGGGGCAGCCTTCCCTGTTTGACGAGCCACCCATGGATTTCGCGTGCCTTGCCCCGGTCCACACCAAGATCAAGGCGGACATGCAGTGCCTGAGCGTGGCCGCAGCCAGCGTGATTGCGAAGGTGGAACGCGATGAGCAGATGCGCGGCCTGCACGGCGAATACCCCGAGTTTGGCTGGGACGTCAACAAGGGCTACGCCACGGCAATTCACCGGGACGCGCTCCGCGCCGCCGGAGCCACACCGTACCACCGGGTGAGTTGGAACCTCCTGGGCGGCGAACTCTGATTCCGTGCCGCTCCAGTGCCTGCCGCACTGGTCTGGAGCTCATGTGGCGGGGACGCTGCGACTGCGGCGCCCTGGATGGTGCAAGATGGAAGCATGAGTGCAGAGGATCTTGAAAACTATGAAACCGACATGGAGCTGCAGCTCTACCGTGAATACCGCGATGTTGTCGGGCTCTTCAGTTACGTTGTCGAGACCGAACGCCGCTTTTACCTCGCAAACCACGTTGACCTGCAGGCCCGAAGCGCCGACGGCGAGGTCTACTTCGATCTGACGCTCCAGGATGCCTGGGTGTGGGATGTGTACCGTTCGGCACGGTTCGTGAAGACAGTCCGTGTCCTGACGTTCAAGGATGTCAACGTCGAAGAACTGCCCCGCAACGAGGAACTTGCCCTGCCGAAGGACGCTGACCTCGGCAACTGACGCCGGCCCACTGCTCCTCCACAGCCCCGCTGTATTGGGGCCGTTTTCCCGTGTTGCCCACATACGCGAATAGCCTGCTGTCCTCCGCTGTCCTGCCACTGCAGGCTGGTTGCGGAGGTAGAAATGAAATCCAAAGACCTGTTGGGCCGGCGCGGCGAGGAACTCGCGGCCGGCTATCTTGAATCGCTCGGCATGCTGGTGGTGGAACGCAACTGGCGCTGCGCCGAGGGTGAAATAGACATTGTGGCCCTGGACGGTGACGCCCTGGTCATCGCAGAGGTGAAAACCCGCCGTTCCCTGGACTACGGGCACCCGTTCGAAGCCGTGGGGCCGGACAAACTCGCCCGGCTGCATCGGCTCGGTTCGGCGTGGTGCCGGGACCGGGAGCTTCGGATGCCGCTACGGCGCGTGGACGTCATTGCCGTGGTGGACGACGGCGGCGGCGAACCCCTGGTGGAACACCTCAAGGGGGTGGGGTAGATGGCGCTGGGCCGGGCCTACTCCGTGGCGCTGGTGGGATTGAACGGGTACATCGTCGAGGTAGAAGCCGATATTGGCCAGACCCTGCCGGCATTCGTGATCCTGGGCCTCCCGGACGCCGCCCTCAACGAGGCCAAGGAGCGCATACGTTCCGCGGCCAAGAATTCCGGAATTCCGCTGAGCCGGCGGAAGATCACGGCCAACCTCATCCCCGCGTCGCTGCCCAAACGCGGTTCCGGCTTCGACCTTGCCGTGACCATGGCAGTCCTGAGGGCCGCAAATGACATCAAGCCCACCGGCCGGACCGTCTTCATCGCCGAACTCGGGCTGGATGGCCGGCTACGGCCGGTGCGCGGCATCCTGCCGGCAGTGATGGCGTCGGTGCAGGCCGGCTATCCGGACGTGGTGGTCGCGCACGCCAACCTCGGCGAAGCATCGCTGGTCCCTGGAGCCAACGTCAAGGGGTACCGCACGCTGGCGCGGCTGGCGCTCGACTTCGGTGCAGACCCGCAAGAGCTCGCACTGGACTTCGAGCCGGAGGACGAGGCCGGTCATGGGGACTCCGAACCGGGGGCCCAGGCTGTTCCTGACATGGCCGACGTCTCCGGCCAGGGCGAAGCCAGACGCGCGCTCGAGGTGGCCGCTGCCGGGGCCCACCACCTGCTCCTGACCGGACCTCCGGGTGCGGGCAAGACCATGCTGGCCGAAAGACTTCCCGGTCTCCTGCCGGACCTTGCCGACAATGAGGCCATGGAAGTCACCGCCATCCACTCCCTCTGCGGCCTTCCCTCATCCGCCGTTCAGCTTGTGCGGCGGCCGCCGTTCGAAAACCCGCATCATTCGGCCACAGCCGCCGCCATTATCGGCGGGGGATCGGGGTTGCCGCGCCCGGGTGCGGCGTCGCGGGCACACCGCGGTGTCCTGTTCCTGGACGAGGCCCCGGAATACGAACGGCGCGTCCTGGACGCCCTCCGCCAGCCCCTGGAGAGCGGGGAGCTGGTCATTCACCGCTCGGCAGGAACGGCAGCCTACCCTGCCCGGTTCCAGCTGGTCCTTGCCGCCAATCCCTGTCCCTGCGGCAAGGCTTCGGGAAAGGGCCTGGACTGCACATGTACGCCCACGATGCGGCGCCGCTACGTGGCCAGGATGTCCGGTCCGCTGCTGGACCGGGTGGATATCCAGCTGCAGGTGGAGCGCGTGTCACTGGCCGACTTCGGCCAGGCGGGCGCCGAAGAAGACACAGCCGCCGTGGCACGGAGGGTAGGCGACGCACGCCGGCGCCAGGCCGAACGGCTGCGGCCCCTGGGAATGGAAACGAACTCGCAGGTGCCCGGCCGAATTCTGCGCGGCCCACTGCGGTTGCCGGCCGGCGCCACGCGGATCCTGGACCACTCACTGGAGCGGGGCGTGCTGACCGCCAGGGGCTATGACAGGGTTCTCCGGCTGGCCTGGACCCTGGCGGACCTGTCGCAACGCGACATGCCCGACACCAACGACATCGGCCAGGCCCTTGGCCTCCGGCAGGCTGCCTCGGCAGCTGCGTGAAGGAAGAAACCACATGGACAACGAACGGATCGCCCGGGCCGCCCTGTCGCGGCTCATGGAACCGCAGGACGCGGCCGGACTGGCCCTGGTACAGGCCACCGGCGCACCCGACGCCTTGAAAATCGCCACGGGCCAGGCGGCCGCCGGCCCGGCACTGGAGCGGGAGATCACCGGACTGCTGGCGGACAACGGCGCCGGAACCAGCTGGGCGGGGATGGCTGCCTCCCTCAAACGCTGGGCTCCCCGCATTCCGGATCTGGCGCCCGAGCGTGACCTTGCCACCATGGCACGCCTTGGCGGCCGGCTGATTATCCCGTCGGATGACCTCTGGCCTGCCCAGCTCGGGGACCTTGGGATGCAGGAGCCCATCTGTCTTTGGTGGCGGGGCCTGGAACAGGAGCTTCCCGGTCCGGCCCGGAGCGTGGCGCTGGTGGGATCCCGCGACAGCACCAGCTACGGCGCCTCGGTGACCGGGGACCTCGCCTACTCCCTGGCTCAGCGGGGCTTCACCGTGGTTTCCGGGGGCGCATACGGCATCGACGCCCACGCGCACCGGGCAGCACTGGCCGGGGGATCAGCGGCGGTGCCTACCATCGCGGTGATGGCTGGTGGTGTGGACCGGTTTTACCCGTCCGGCAACGAGGATCTCCTGAGGGCGGTCTGCAACCAGGGAGCGCTGCTCGCAGAGGTGCCGCCAGGGTCGGCGCCCACCCGCTACCGCTTTCTCCAGCGGAACAGGCTGATCGCGGCCTTGGCCGCAGTGACGGTGGTGGTCGAAGCGCGCTGGCGGTCCGGTGCGCTGAACACGGCCCACCACGCGGAGACGCTTGGCCGCGCGGTGGGAGCTGTGCCGGGGTCCGTGCACAGCGCCAACTCCGCCGGCTGCCACCGGCTGCTCCGGGATGGCGGGGCTGTCTGCGTGACTGACGCCGCTGAGATCGCCGAACTGGCATCCCCAAGCGGCGTGGGTCTTGCGGCGCCCGGGACAGCGCATGCGGCCGACCATGACGGACTGACCTTGGAGGATCTGATCCTTCTGGACGCCCTGCCGCTGCGGTCCACCACGTCCGTGGACAAGCTCTGCGCAGTGGCCGGCCTCAGTGCGGACTCCGTGCGGGCCGGGCTGGGCAGGCTAGGCCTGCTGGGGCTCGCAGCTTCAGAAAGGGGCGGCTGGAAACGGGCCAAGGAATTAGCGTAGTTGCCTGTGTCCGGCACGGGATTCCCGCGGAGTTCTGGGACAGTGGAACAGTGCAGAATCAGGAACTGTCCCGGGCATTTGAGCAGGCACTTGCCGACTTCGCCAGATACCTGACCGCCGAGCGGGCCCGGTCCGGGCATACGCTTCGGGCATACCTGTCCGATCTTCGAGGCCTCCTGGAATACGCCACCTCCGAGGGCGTCACGGATCTGCCGGAACTGGAGCTGGGCACTCTCCGACGCTGGCTCGGGGCGCAGAGCCAGGCCGGGATATCCCGGGCCACCCTTGCGCGGAGATCGGCCACCGCGCGATCCTTCACCACATGGGCCATGCGGGAAGAACTCATCGAGACCGACCCTGCCCTCCGTCTCAGGGCTCCCAAGGCGGAAAAGTCACTGCCCGGGGTGCTGCAGTCCCACCAACTCCTCAGGCTGCTGGACAGTCTGGAAGAAGCCGCGGCTGAAGGGTCGCCGGTGCCGGTGCGCAACCGGGCCATGGTGGAGCTCCTATACGCCACGGGGCTGCGGGTGGGGGAGCTGGCCGCCTTGGATGTGGACGATCTCAACCCGGACCGCCGGACCCTGCGGGTGGTCGGCAAGGGCAACAAGGAACGGACGGTTCCCTACGGCGTCCCGGCCGCTGTGGCCGTGGACGACTGGCTCCGCAGGGCCAGGCCGCTCCTGGCGACCGGCCACAGCGGACCGGCGCTTTTCCTGGGCACGAGAGGAAACCGTGTTGACCAGCGCCAAGTCAGGACCGTGGTGAATGCACTCTTCGAAGCTTTGGGCGACACCTCGGCGACCGGCCCGCACGCGCTGAGGCATACTGCGGCAACGCACCTGCTCGATGGCGGGGCGGATCTTCGTGCGGTCCAGGAAATACTGGGCCACAGCAGTCTCGCCACCACGCAGATCTACACCCATGTGTCCGTTGAACGGCTCCGGAGCAGCTACCAGCAGGCCCATCCCCGGGCCTGAGCGCCAGGGATTACCGCCAACGCGGGGTAATTCCAGGACCGTGTCACCTATGGCGAATCGCACTGGCGTAATTACGCGGCGTACGGCACAATAAGAGTCACGTCCGGCAACTTTCAAGTTTCGCTTGAAGCTACTTCGCTTCGCGCGTCACCCGCAAGTCCGGACACAGCTTAATAATCAGGGAACACCGCCGCTGGAACGTACAGCACCGGGCAGTTTCATCCAGGCAGAGGTCGTTGGGGAAGACGTACCTACAGCTATGGAGGATGGAATGTCTGTTGCAATGACCCGCGGTGTGCTGTTTGTTCACTCAGCCCCTACAGC